>NZ_JBSQIC010000020.1:0-63605 GCF_055108615.1 Tangfeifania sp.
TTCAAGTTTTTTAACCGATAAAATAAATTTATCAAAATTTGCTGCAGATTGCTTCAGGTTAGGTTTTGCACCAAATTGTTTTCTGTAAATATGAATATGTTCAATTTCCTTATGAAAATTCATATCCTGTTTCAAAGTTTTATCTGGATATCTTACTCTAACATAAAATGTAGTTAAGTAATTTGAACGACCAAATACTTCATCCATAAGTACTTTTAAATAATGACCTTCACTATCATCTATATGAGCACATATAAACCCATCTTTGGCTAAAAGCCTATGTAAGAGAGTTAACCTTTGCTTCATTAAATCCAACCAGATAGAATGTTCTAAATTATCTTCGTAATGCTCAAATGCGGCTCCAGTATTGTAAGGTGGGTCGATATAAATACATTTCACTTTTCCTGCATATTCATGCTCCAACGCTTTTAATGCAAGTAAATTATCGCCATGTATCAGCATGTTTTCACTATTGGGGTCGCCGTAGCTGTATTCAGGATTTTCAATAAGGATTCGGGGTTCGAGTTTTGGTTCTTCGCCCTTACCAATCCAGGTGAGTTCTAATTTTTGCAGTTTATTTTTTGCCATTGTTTATATGCTGTTTGCGTGTAAATTAAATCATTCTCCATCGAATAGTAAATAGTTCAGAGATTCGAATATTTTGTTTTAAGCGTTGTTCTATTTCTGTTAACAGTACTTCCATTTTCTCGTCGATTGCGTCCTGAGCTTCAAAAAGATGCTGCCTTTTTTCGCTTCGCCTTTTTTCCAGTTCTTTGATTTCACGTTGTGCTTTTACTTTAGCTTCAAGGTTAAGCATTTTTTTTGCTTCCGACTTGCGTAATTTTATTTCAGCATCGAGGTCTTTTATTTCTTTATCGAGGCTTATTTTCATATCATCAGCCCACTGGTCGAGTTTGTCCATTTCGGTATCAAAAAATTCTTTGTTCCGGTCGGCATTGTTTTCTGTTACAGTTTGTTTTTCTGCAAAAAGAACTTCTTCGAGCCTTGAGGATAGTTCTTCCGGCACGTAACAGCTTTTTTCTTCATAAGCATTCAAAGAAAAAAAACGGTGTGCCAGTTCGTTCTCAATTTGTTGCCCATTATCTGTAAAACATGCTGCAATCAAATAATCTTCGTATTCAAAAGAATCAATTTCTAAATGGTTCACCTGCATCCATCCGGTTTTCCCAATGAATGGCTCTAATGCTGTAATTTTAGTAGGAGTATTGGTGTAATCAAAAACCAGTTCTTTGCAAGGTGTTTCAATTGTTTTACACGCTTCAAGTATGCGTTTTGCCAATTTATGTCCAACACGGTAAATGTTTGTATCTTCGGGAACATGTACATCAGATTTCCGTTGACCTTCTTCCGGTTTTAAAATCATGTAGGGTCCCTTGTGAATGATTTCTTTTGAGAAGGGATTTTTTTTCAGGTAGAACGAATAGCTTTTGTCATCGAATTGTGCGGTACTGTTCAGATAAAATTTTGTTGTTTTCCACAGGCGTTCTTCAAACCGGGTTAAATATTCCCGGCTGGTTTTTAGATTATTTCGTAATTTTTCGCGTACTTCTTCATCGAAATTTTCTAATAATACCTTTCGGGTGCCCTGCACTTTTTCAGAAATATCCGGTTTTAGTTCCTCCTGTAATTGGTCGAATGCTGTTTGTATTTCTTCAGTAGTACGGCAATTGTTGTAAATTCCAGCAATGCGCTTTTCAAAATCAACCCCGTTGCCAATACTGCCCAGCACTTCGTCGGAAGCCCCAAATACACCATCAAACAAACGGAATTTTTCATCTAACAATTGATAAACCCTGCGGTCGGCTGCATTTTTTTTATTTAAGAAATTAATAACTACCACGTCAAAATTTTGGCCATAGCGGTGGCAACGCCCAATTCGCTGTTCAATTCGTTGGGGGTTCCACGGTAAATCAAAATTAATAACTAACGAGCAGAATTGCAGGTTAATACCCTCGGCAGCTGCCTCGGTAGCAATCATTATCGTAGCCGAATCTTTAAAATATTCAACAATCGCAGCCCGTTTATCGGCAGTTAAAGAGCCGGTAAGCACATCCTTGTTTTTGTGTTTTTTCACGTATGCCTTGTATAATTCTTTCGATTTTGGGTCGTTGTTGCTGCCATTAAAACGAACTACATTGTTTTTATATCCACGCTGTTCCAGTAATTCAAAAAGAAAATCCTGAGTTCTTCTTGATTCAGTAAAAATTAACGCTTTTTGATTGGCACCCAGTTTGTTCAAGGCATCAAATCCCCGTTCGAGGGCAGTGAAAAGTTGTTCTGCTTTTGAGTTTTTACGTATGCCTCCTGCTAAATTCCGAAATATTTCTAAGTCTTCTTTCTCTTGTTTTATTAGTTCTATTTCTTCATCTGTGAATTCATCTTCATCAGTAAATTCTTCTTCCTCCTCATCATCACCAGCCCATTCTTCCTGGGTTTCTTCATAGGTCTCAAAATCCAAAGCAAGCTGATTGTCGTTATCGTAATGATGATTTTCAATAATGTTTTCAAGCTTTTTTACCAAGGCATCCAGCGTGCCATAAATTGCATAAGTTGATGAAGCCAACAATTTACGTAAAATGAGCGTCATCAATTGGCGCTGACTAAACGGGAGTGCATACAACCGGGGACGTTGAAGATATTCAGAAACCCAGCTATATAATGTCATTTCGTCTTCATTCGGAAAATACTCCTGAACCAATGGTATGCGTTGGGTATATCTTATATATTCCAAAACCTGCCGGCGTAAAGTTCTGCGACATATTGGCTGCAAACGTTGGCGAAGTATAGTAAAGTTTTCTTCTTCTATCAAACGACTGTACTGACTCTTAAAACTTTTTAAGTCGCCAAAAGTATAAGGGTCTATTAAACTAACCAATCCATATAATTCAAGAATTGAGTTTTGGAGAGGTGTTGCTGTTAACAAAACCTTCTTGCAATGTTCCAAAGCCTCCTTAATTGCATTTCCAATTTTATTACTCGGTTTGTAAACATTGCGAAGCCGGTGAGCTTCATCAATGATAACCAAATCCCAGTTTATATTCTGTAAATATGATGCTTTGTTTTTTGCAAAATGAAATGAGCAAATAACAATATTGTCTTGCTGCCTGAAAGGGTTAAGATTACCTTCTTTAATCAGATTATTAAACGACTTGCTTTCAAGAATTGAGGAAGGTAAATAAAACTTGTCGGCTAACTCGCTATTCCATTGTTTACGTAAGTTAGAGGGGCAAATTATTAACAGGTTTCTTTTGCGTTCAGCCCATTGTTGTGATAGTATTATCCCGGCTTCGATTGTTTTTCCTAATCCCACTTCATCTGCAAGAACGGCCCCTTTAGATAAAGGAGATTTAAATGCAAATAAAGCAGCCTCCACCTGGTGCGGATTTAAATCAACTTGTGCATCCTGCAACGATGCCGTTAATTTACCCACATCGTTTGCCGGGAGTTGCCGTGTTAACTCGTGTGCAAAAAATTTGGCATGGTATGGTGTAATTTCTTTCAAATCTTTGATTCATTTTTGTTAAATGATTTCTCGCTAAATTATAAATGAATCCCAAATAATAAGATAAAAATATGAAGTTATTATAGGGTGGGTTAGCGTTTTGTTGTTTCTTACTTTTATTCTTTTCCATTCTCATAAATGTATTCAAAAATCAAAGAATTTCACCGGGCAAATTTTTAAAATTAAAATTATTGCTGTAACTCCCTGATTGGATGTTATTTGAATTGCACACGGAGTGCTTTTCACGCCATCCGGAGTTGTTTTCATTACTGCCGGACTTAATTTCAGACCTGCCCGGCATCTTTTCACTACCCGTGAGGTTCTTTTCAATCGTTGCCGGGTTGTTTTCATTACTCCCGGAGATGTTTTCACTGCCCGCCCGGTTCATTTCACTGGCTGTCAACTGCTTTTCAGGGTTCATCATTCTAAATTCAGCACTTTTCAACTGGTTTTCACGGTTCGCCGCCATTGTTTAACAACTTTTGGAATAAATTACCCATTGCCGGGCAAAATTCCGGCAATGGGTAAAATGAAAGGCATCAGGTTAATCTACGATTGTCCGGGCCCGCTCGTATTTGCTGTAGAATTCGGTGTCGGAATACTTAAAACGGATCATCAGCGGGTCGAGCCGGTTTTTGAGCAGGTCGTTGGCCGTATCGAACAGTTCCTCGAGCAGGTTCATTGCGGCAAATGCCTGGTTGCGGATGGTGCGCGGCTGGCCAATGAGCGCCTTAAAGTCGTCGAGCGAGGTTTCCACTTCGGTAATCATCGCTTCGGCAACCCCGTAATCGGCCAGGTTCTCCAGCTCTGCGCGGGCATGGCGGATAACCGGTGCCACCAGCGCTTCTACATCGGTTTCGCGGGCCCGGTCGAAATCCGATTTCACCAGTTTTACTTCCCCGGCCAGTTTCGCGTTCCCGGTAATTGCCGCATAAGCCTGCAATGCGCCAGCCAGCGATACCGCCTTTTGCGCCAAGGCTTTCAGCACCGTGGCCTTGCTGGCGGTTACGGCCTTGCTTGCCGGCTGCGTTTTTTCATTGGTCTCTTCAATGCGCTGAATCAGCTCATCAAAATTGTTTTTTACATCCAGTAAAACGGGAATTCCGTTCCACAATGTAGTGTTCTCATCCAGGATTTCCTGAGTGTTCAGGAACATCCGCATGTGATTTGTCTGCGTTTTGTTCATGATAAATTGATTTTAATGAATAATGTGCCCCGGGTTTGGGACGTGAATTTTTGCAGGGTTATTTTTATTGTTTGCACTGTCTGGTTTGCCGGGGGCATGGTTTGCAATTGCGGCGAAGGAACAATGTATCTGAAGCATTTTCACTGTTTTGATAAAAGATTAAAAATTTAATGGTAAGCAAGTTACGAAAACATAAATAAAAATACCAGTAAAATGCTGAAAAACATAAAGTGAGTGCTGTAAGATATTTTACCCCCTGGCCGGGTAAATCCGTCCTCGTCCCACTCGGACCTCTCTGTCCAATCCTCCCACATTCCTTACGCAGGACATCTCTCCTGAAGGAGAGAAGAAATGGTATAAATTGGTTAATGGGACAATCGCTCTGATGAACGTTGCTGAGTCCACTTGAATTATCCGTCGAAAGCTGGTGAGCCGCATGCATTTCCCTGCCAGTCGGCGGGGAAAGAATAAGGTATAAATGGATTTAACAGTCCAAAAAATCTTCCGTAGCATTATCGGGTATCTGAAAATCTCTTTATCTTGGCGGGAATAAAAACGAGCAATGCCAGCTAAAAAATCCAACATAGAAAAAGTGTATTACACCATTGGCGAAGTGGCCGAAATGATTGATGTCACCCCCTCGTCAATTCGTTACTGGGAAAGCAATTTCAAGGAACTTGCCCCGCGAACAAATGCCAAAGGCACCCGTTATTTCACCAAAGAGGATATTGAAACGGTCAAGCTGATAAACTACCTGGTGAAAGAACGCGGCCTGACCATTAAAGGCGCGCAGCAAAAACTGGCCGACAACAAAGCGGAAACCCAAAACAACTGGGAAATTGTGAAACGGCTGCAGGAGCTAAAAAAAGAACTGACCAGCATACGCGATGAGATGGAAGAAAAGGGCCCCTCTCGGTCTCCCCAAGGGGGAAGCCCCTCTCAATCTCCCCAAAGGGGAGAGGTTAAGAAGGAGGAAGAATAAATTCTTTAACGGAAAAAATAATTGAATGGTTAAGATAAAAGAGATAACAAATTACCTTGAAAGTTTTGCCCCACCGGCACTGCAGGAATCGTACGACAATGCCGGCCTGATTGTGGGCAATCCGGATGCTGAAGTTTCCAAAGCACTGGTAACTGTTGATGTAACTGAAGAAGTGGTAGAAGAAGCCATTCAGCAAAATGCCGGCTTGATTGTGGCGCATCATCCCATCATATTTTCGGGGTTGAAAAAAATTACCGGGAAAAACTACGTGGAACGCACGGTGCTGAAAGCCATTAAAAACGACATCGCCCTATTTGCAGCCCACACCAACCTCGATGCCGTTCGGGGCGGGGTGAATTCCAAAATTTGTGAACTATTGGGCCTGGAAAACTGCCGTGTGTTGCAACCCGCAACCGGTCAACTCAAAAAGCTGGTGACTTTTATACCACACGAAGCAGCCGACAAGGTGCGCGAAGCTATTTTTACAGCCGGTGCCGGAAATATTGGCGAATACGACTTTTGCGGGTACAACCTCGAAGGCACCGGGAGTTTCAGGGCAGGCGAGGAAACCAACCCTTATGTGGGCGAAAAAGGCGAAATTCACTACGAAAAAGAAATTCGTTTTGAAACCATCTTCCCGGCGTGGCTGCAGGGAAATATTTTAAGCGCGCTGTTTAACGCCCATCCTTACGAAGAAGTGGCTTACGATATTTACCCGCTCGACAACACATACGAAAAAGCGGGAATGGGAATGACAGGAACGTTGCCCCAACCGGTGGAAGAAAAAGAGTTCCTCGCAACGCTGAAAAAAACATTCGGTGCCGGAGTGATAAAACACACCGCCCTTAAAGGAAAACCAGTGCAGAAAGTGGCAGTTTGCGGGGGTGCCGGCTCCTTTCTGCTGGGCAAAGCCATTGCGGCCGGAGCCGACTTTTTCGTTTCAGGAGATTTTAAATACCACCAGTTTTTTGATGCCGATAAAAAAATCGTAATTGCCGATGTGGGGCACTACGAAAGTGAGCAGTTCACTAAAGAACTTTTTTATGAACTACTTACAAAAAAATTCCCTAAATTTGCAGTCCGGTTTTCGGAAATAAAAACCAACCCGGTATTTTATTTTTGACAAGTAATTTTGAATTTAAAGATTGACAAACGATGAATGCATCAATTCCAAAGCAAGAAGAAAAAGATATTTCAATTGAAGAAAAACTACGCGCGCTGTATGAATTGCAAAGTGTAGTTTCAGAAATCGATAAAATTAAAACACTGCGCGGCGAACTTCCGCTCGAGGTTCAGGATTTGGAAGACGAAATAGCCGGTTTGAAAACCAGGCTCACCAACCTTGAGGATGAGATTAAAAACCTCGACACGGCTATTAACAACAAAAAAATTGCCATAAAGGATTCTCAGGCGCTTATTGAAAAATATACCGAACAGCAAAACAACGTCAGGAACAACCGCGAATTTGATTCGCTCTCGAAAGAGATAGAATTCCAGACCCTCGAAATTGAGCTTTCGGAAAAAAGAATCAAGGAATTCAGCACTGAAATGGCTGAGAAAAAAGAGGCTGTTGAAACTTCGAAAACACTGCTAAAAGAACGTGAAGAAGACCTCGAAAGGAAGAAAAACGAGCTGAACGAAATTACCGAAGAAACCAAAATTGAAGAGGAAAAACTGAAAGCCAAGGCTGAAAAAATTGAATCATTTATTGAGCCACGGCTGCTCACAGCATTTAAACGCATTCGCAAAAATGCACGCAATGGCCTCTCTGTTGTTACCATTCAGCGCGATGCCTGCGGTGGTTGCTTCAACAAAATCCCGCCACAGCGGCAAATGGACATCGCCAACCATAAAAAAATTATCGTGTGCGAATATTGCGGTCGCATTTTGGTTGACAAAGACATTAACAAAGTAGCAGCGGAATAAATCCAACGCTTAAAATATTCTCAAAAGCGCGGCAATTTTTGCAGCGCTTTTTTGTTTTATCCACAAACAAATGATTATCCGCCGGCTGGCGGATGCGAGCCCGCCTGACCAGCAAGTCGGGCAGGTTCCCACATAGTGATACCTTATAAATAAACAATTCTAATAGTATGAAGACAACATCAATATTTATTCTCCTAATTATCCTGGCGACGGGGATTTTTGCCCAGGAACCACAAGACACAACCTACTGGGATGTTTCAAATTACCTGGACCAGCCCGAAAATATTGATGTGAACTGGGACCTGGCTTTAAACATGAAAATCAACGATTTCCTTTCTGCTAATTTTCAATCCACATTAATTTACGATCATGACATTCTGGTTCCGGTTGACAACGAAGGAACCAAAGGCCGCAGGATTCAGCTAAAACAGCTGCTGGGGATAGGCCTGAGCTATAACTTTTAATCTACCAGCTGCCGCCGGCACCTCCGCCACCGAAGCTGCCGCCGCCAAAACCACCAAATCCGCCGCCGCCGAAGCCTCCCCCACCAGAGGAGAAATTACTGAACGATCCACCGTGTGATCTTCCGCCTCCCGACAAGAGGCCGAGGGCGAGCCAAAACGGAAGACTTTTCCCCGGTGAATAAACACCTCTTCTTCGCCTGCTTAAAATAGGAGCGATTACAAAGAAAATGAAGAAAATAATAATCACAGGAAGAATACCACCACCCTGGTTGGCATAATTTTCACGGTAATATTCTGCAGTGTATTCTCCTTGTGTGATATCCATAATAACACTTATGCCACTGGCCAATCCCTGGTAATAATTATTTTCCCTGAAATGGGGAATCATTTCGGTATCGATAATATCGCCGTTAACAATGGCATCAGGCAATACGCCTTCCAGCCCGTAGCCGGTGGCAATAAAAACCTGACCGCGCTCATTTCCCTTTTTGGGCTTTACCAAAATAACCAGCCCGTTGTCTTTGCCCTGCTGGCCAATTCCCCACTGTTCACCCAACCGGAAAGCATAATCGCCAGGGTCGTATCCCTGAAGGTCGTCAACAGTTACCACCACAATCCGGGTAGAAGTTTCCCGGGCAAACTGTTCGAGGGTAGCTTCCAGGTTGTTGTTCTCACCGGGTTGCAAAACACCTGCAAAATCGTTCACCAACCGTGGTGGAGAAGGTCGCTCGGGAATTTGAGCATTACTAATTACGAATCCAAACAATAAAACTGTTAAAACAAAAAACTTCCTCATTTTTACTCCTTTTCTCCAAATGAAACGAGCCCCGGTTTACCCGGACGAGTTACATATGGGGCATTATAAATAAACAATTTTAACCATATGAAACGAGCATGTAAAATATTTACACCAAAATGAATGATTGAAGTATATGCGAGTTCCATATGATACCTTAAAAACAAACAATTTAATCATATGAAATTTCATCTGATAGTTCATTCACGTCATCTTCCTGGTACGGGAAATGGGCTTTTAATTGTTCGCCGGCCATCCGTATTCCCTGTGAAAGTCCTTCGGCAAACAAGCCTTCTTTAAATTTTTCGGCCATCTTTTCCTTAATTTCTTCCCAAAAATCATCAGGAACTTCCTGGTTAATTCCGGCATCGCCCAAAATTGCGAATTTACGATCATCTACTGCGAGATAAAACAGAACGCCGTTGCGCAGTTCCGTTTTATGCATTTCCAGCTTTTTGAAAATATAAGCTGCCCGATCGAGCACATCCTCGCGGCAATGTTTTTCGATGTGTACCCTCACTTCGCCCGAAGTATTCAGTTCGGCAGCCCGAATCGCGTTCTTAATCTGTAATTTATCCTTTTCTGAAAAATACTTTCGTACACTCATGCTTCCTCCTCTTTAAAACTCTACTTCAGGTGCCTGGTCTGCTCCCTGCTGCGACTCGAAATAATCTTTTTTCTCAAAACCGAACCACCCGGAATAAATCACCTGCGGAAATTTTCGGATATACGCATTGTATGCCTGGGTAGTTTGGTTAAACTTTCTTCGCTCCACAGCAATCCGGTTTTCAGTGCCTTCCAGCTGCGCCTGTAAATCGAGGAAATTCTGGTTGGCTTTCAAATCGGGGTAGCGTTCCACTACCACCATCAACCGGCTGAGTGCCGAGGTCAATCCTTCCTGCGCCTGGTTAAATTGCTCGATGGATTGTTCCGACAGGTTTTCCGGATTTACATTTACAGAAGTTGCTTTCGAACGGGCTTCAATTACGCCTTCGAGAGTTTCCTGTTCATGTGCAGCATAACCTTTCACGGTGTTAACAAGATTGGGAATGAGGTCGGCACGACGCTGGTACACATTTTCCACCTGCGACCACTGCGAGGTGACCTGTTCTTCCAGGTCAACCATTTTATTATAGCCACAACCGGTAAATAAAAACCCGGCAACCACAGCCATTGTTATAACAATTAATTTTCTCATAATTCCTTCATTTTTTTTATAATCTGACAAATATCCTCAAAATGTGTGAAAAATCATCTCAAAATTCGGGGAAAGACGCTAATTTGCCGCTGTATTCCATCTATCAAAAGATAAACCAAAATAAGTATTATGAATCAGGAAGAATTCAAAAAAGCAATACTGGAAGGAATACCCGATCAACTTCCTTCGGCCAAACCTTACGAAACCGGTGTCAGTCACGCCCCAAAAAGAAAAGATGTACTTACCCGGGAAGAAAAAAAGCTGGCAATAAAAAATGCACTTCGCTATTTCCCTGAAAAATTTCACGCCATTTTGGCACCCGAATTTCTTGAAGAGCTGGAAAAATACGGGCGGATTTACATGTACCGGTTCCGGCCCGATTATGAAATGGTTGCACGCCCCATTGATGAATATCCCTCCAAATCGAAACAGGCGGCATCCATCATGTTAATGATTCAGAACAATTTGGATCATGCAGTGGCACAACACCCACATGAGCTGATAACTTACGGCGGAAACGGCGCTGTTTTTCAAAACTGGGCGCAGTACCGGCTCACCATGAAATACCTGGCCGAAATGACCGACAACCAAACGTTGGTGATGTATTCGGGCCATCCACTGGGGTTGTTCCCCTCCCACCCCGATGCGCCGAGAGTTGTTGTTACCAACGGGATGATGGTTCCCAACTATTCATCGCGCGACGAATACGAAAAATTCAACGCGCTGGGCGTGACGCAATACGGGCAAATGACTGCCGGTTCGTACATGTACATCGGGCCGCAGGGAATCGTGCACGGCACCACTATTACATTGCTGAACGCCGCACGGCTCCACTCCCAGGGCGGAATCGCGGGTCAACTTTTCGTTTCGAGCGGAATGGGCGGCATGTCGGGCGCGCAAACCAAAGCGGCCGTGATTGCCGGGCTGGTGGCCGTGGTGGCCGAAATCAATCCCCAGGCACTTAAAAAACGCCACCAACAAGGTTGGGTGGACGAAGTGTATTCCGATTTGAATGAACTAATTCAACGAATTCAGCAGGCACAAAAAAACAAGGAAGCCGTTTCGATGGGTTACCAGGGAAACATTGTGGATTTGTGGGAAAAGCTGGCCCAGGAAAATATAAAAGTCGATTTGGGGTCCGACCAGACCTCGCTGCACAATCCGTTTGCCGGTGGGTATTACCCGGCAGGATTATCGCTGGAAGAATCGAACAAGTTGATGGCAACAAATCCTGAACTTTTCAAGAAAAAAGTGCATGAATCGCTGAAACGCCAGGTAGCTGCCATCAACCAACTCACCAAAAAAGGCATGTATTTCTGGGATTATGGCAATGCCTTTTTACTGGAAGCGAGCCGGGCCGGTGCCGAAATTTTAGCACCCGGTGGAGAATTCCGTTATCCGTCGTATGTGCAGGATATTATGGGACCGCTCTTTTTCGATTACGGCTTTGGGCCTTTCCGGTGGGTGTGCACATCCGGGAAAGCCGAGGATTTGCAAAAGACAGACGAAATTGCAGCTATGGTTTTGAAAGAATTGGCCGACGCTGCACCGGCAGAAATTCAGCAGCAAATGAACGACAATGTGCACTGGATTCGCGAAGCCGAAAAAAATAAACTGGTGGTAGGCTCGCAGGCACGCATCCTGTATGCCGACTGCAACGGACGGACGCTGATTGCCAAAGCATTTAACGATGCTATCCGGAAAGGGGAAATTTCGGCGCCGATGGTTCTGGGCCGCGATCATCATGATGTTTCAGGAACCGATTCGCCTTACCGCGAAACATCGAATATTTACGACGGCTCGGCACTGACTGCCGACATGGCGGTGCAAAATTTTGCGGGCGACAGTTTTCGGGGCGCCACCTGGGTATCGCTGCACAATGGCGGCGGTGTGGGCTGGGGCGAAGTGATTAACGGCGGTTTCGGACTTACCATCGACGGCAGCGCAGATGCCGAACGCCGGCTGACCAACATGCTCCACTGGGATGTAAACAACGGTATTGCCCGCCGCAGCTGGGCACGGAACAAACCGGCGCGGTTTGCCATCGAGCGGGCCATGCAGGTGAACCCGGAGCTAAAGGTAACACTGGCCAATGAGGCGGATGAAGATTTACTGGAAAAACTTTTTTAAGACGCTTTGAAAAACTTTTCTGCTTAAGTAAATGTAGATATTGACGTAATTATCACCCGGAATTGTAAAAATTATAAAAATAGCGCATTAGGAGTTATGAACCGGGCAATTATTTAAAAATAAACTCATATCCGCTGCAATTTTAAATCTCAGTAGTTTTGTTGTATTTTGAATCAACGATGGATAAAATACTATTACGTTAGGCGTAAATTTGTCGCACGAAAATTACGGCTTGCGCAATACGGACTGAATTTGTATATTTACACGTATTGAAAATATTTAATTATGGATGCAAAATTGACATTAAAAAAAGATTTTAAAGAATCTGATATTCCTGTTTTATCACCAGATGAATATTTAAATAGCTTGAAAACGAAATAAAATATACCCCTAATCGACTAGCCGGCTGACGGACTAAAAGTTTGTCAGTACACCTCTCACCACCTTATGCCACTAATATTTGTAAGTAAATTTGTCTATAAAATGGTATTACATGAGGAATCCTTTTATAAGCAACCAAATAGCTAAATCAATAATTCCTTAAATCACGGACTTGGAAAGTCCGTGTCCCTAAAAATCATCGAATAGGGGCGATCGATTTCGCGGCGGAGTTCATCAAGGCCGATATTGCGGCTTTTGCGGATGTACTCCCGCCCATCGAAAAATACCAGGATTGTTGGCGCTGCAAATACCTGGTGCTGCCCAGCCACATCAGGCAAAACATCTGATTTTACGTAAACCATCTTCAGTTTCGGGAATTCACTTTGAACTAATTCATCCACTTTAGGTTTCAGCACTTTGCACACATTGCAGGAATCGGTTGAAAAGTAAGCCAGCAAGGCCGGTTCCTCATCTTTCATCCGGTTAAATTCTTCCAGTGATTGTAGTTCTGCAAACATTTTCTGAAAATTAAAATTGATTGGTGCGCAGCATGACCAGCGTGCAGTTTTCAACGGTTTCAATACCTGCCGATTCAAGCTTTTCTTTTAATTCAGGGTTTTCAGCCCCCGGGTTAAAAATTACCCGCTCCGGTTTCAGGTTAATTAAATGCTCATAATATTCGGGTTGCCGTTTGGCGCCCAAATACATCGTTACCGTGTGAATATCATCGTCGAAAGGAAATTCGGTCTGGATGGATACGTCATCAACCTGACCTGCACGTTTTGCCAGCGCAACCACTTCATGATTATATTCCCGCAGCATTTGGATGGCTTTGTTGGAATAACGTTCGGGTTTGGTGCTTGCCCCAATTACCAGGGTCTTTTTATTATCTTTCTCCATAGTAGTTTTTACTTTTCCTGAAGCAGTACCACCGCAAGTGCCGAAATACCTTCTTCCCGGCCTTCGAATCCAAGTTTTTCAGTAGTGGTTGCTTTAACCGAAATTTGTCCGGGTTCAACCCCTGCCACTTTTGCCATCGTACTCACCATATCAGGAATGTACGGTTTGAGCTTGGGTTGCTGAGCACTAACGGTTGAATCAATATTGACAATTTCGAACCCTTTTTGTTTTACAAGTTGCCGGGTTTTTTTCAGCAAAATTTTACTGTCAATATTTTTATATTCCTGTGAATTATCAGGAAAATGAACGCCAATATCGCCCAGGTTAACGGCTCCTAAAAGCGCATCGCAAATGGCATGAATTAACACATCGCCATCGGAATGTGCAACTGTTCCTTTGCTGTGCGGGATCAAAACTCCTCCCAGCCACAAGCTTTCACCTTCGGCCAGGCGATGCACATCAAATCCCTGTCCTATTCTGAAACTCATCAGTTTTGACTGTCGAATGCGTCCACATCGAAAGAGAGGGTAAACCTCAGTGTATTGGCCAGCGGATGGTTTTGCTGGGTGGGCAACAGGTACGAAAAGTCGAGGGCAAACACGTTCATCCGCAACCCGGCGCCGGCAGTTAAAAATTTGCGGTTCCCTTTGTTTTCGTGTTCATAGAAATAACCGGCACGCAGGGCAAACTGCTTGTTGTACCAGTATTCTACGCCTAATGCTATATTTATTTCCTGTAACTCTTCTTGAAGGCCACCCGGAGCATCTGAGAAAGATGAAAAAATTCCTGCAATAACTGATTTATCAGAAGAAAAATAATCAACTCCAATTGGCTGGTCATCATCTTCCTCATCATTAGGATTACCTTTGGGTGGAGTTGGTATTAAGAGTTTGTCAGCTTCAACGGCAAACGAAAAACTATTATAAGAATCCAACTCTGTTGTATAATTAGCACCTATCCTCATCATTGTGGGAATAAAAAATTTATCTGCGCCATCATCACCTCCTGTGTATGAAATTTTTGCACCAATATTCTGAATATTTATTCCTGCTGAAAAAATATTGTCCTTACGATTTGATCTAAATTCATTATAATAATAAAAAGCAACATCTGCTGCATAAGTATTTCCTGCGTATGTTTGAGTTCCATTCACCATTTGTCCTGAATAAATATCGGAACGTATATAACGAACCGCAACTGATCCTGAAAAGACATCTGAAAGCTGGCGAGTATATCCCAAATCGACAGCAAATTCGTTCGGGCTTTGCTGCCCCATAAACTCACCGAGTTCGCTGGTAAAAACAATATCGCCCAGTGCGAAATAGCGCAACGAGCTGCTTATCGTTTGCATTTCGTCAATTTTTTTGTAGCCCACCAGGTATGCCAAATTAATGTCATCAACCAAGTTACGTAGCCAGGGAGAATACGATAAACTCACGCCCATCTCGCTCTCCATAAAAGCATATTTTGCCGGGTTCCAGTGCTGCGAACTCAGGTCGGGAGTAGTCCCCACACCGGCATCGCCCATTCCACCAGCCCTCGAATCGGGTGTAATAGATAAGAAAGGAACGGCGGTTGTAATGGTATTGGCTCCCGACGTGGAAGTCTGTGCGTTCGCCTTACCAGCCATAAAAACAATGAATGTAATAACTAAGAAAATTCGAATATTTTTGATCATATTGTTTAAAAAATTGAGCGTTGCAAATATATAAATTGTAGCTGATGCAACAATTAAACTAAAGTTAGAGAACGGACAATTTTCTCAAAAAGTACATTCCGCTGAAAAAATTAATGGCCAATAACCATTTTGCCTGACCGGGAAGCAATTACACCGTCGTTGTTTTGTGCAGTAACTTTCAAAATGTAAATCCCGGTTTGCAAGCTGAGCCCTGTTTCATTCAAATCCCACCTGACCGGGTTGGTGTTGGTACCGTTTGAGCCAACCTGAGTAGTGTAATAATCCACCCGGCGACCGTTCTGGTCGAATATTTCGAAAACTGCTTCGAGCGTTGCTCCTGCCTGGTTGTGTTCAAATGTAAAATAGGTATAATCGGAAACCGGGTTCGGATAATTGGACACTTCAGAAATAACAAAATTACCGGAGACATAAAAATCAATCTCTGCCTCTGAGGAGTTATTGGCCACATCCCAGGCTTTCAGTGTCAGTGTATGTTCTCCAACCGAAAGGTTTCGCAAGCCATAAGTAACCGTCCCGCTGGTATGATCTCCGGGATTGGTTTGATAAAAACTATTCAGTACAATGGCATTGGAATGATCGTTATCGATTACTGCAGTAATATCGTGCCCAATTCCTGTGCCTGCAGTGTTAATCCCGTTTTCGTCGGAAAGTTGGGCGAAAAGCGTGGGGTTTTTACTCACTTTATCGCCCGGTTCAAAGTCAGGCGAATCGAGATACAACTTAATTTCCGGGCCTTCGTTATCTGTAATCTGAGACCCCGGACCGCCAATATAAAAATTTTCAAAAGCCCCGTGGGCATCCACTTCATTGTTGTGCGCGTAATAAATAATTTTGCCTTCGCCCAGGTTGTAAGAAATATCTTTGGGAATAACAAAACTAAACGTGAATTCGCCGTTCTGCACTTCCGTCAATCCTCTGTAAATAACATTCTCCTGCACTTTAAATTCCATTGGTGTTTCACCGGCATTGCCCAGGGTTTCCATAACAACTTCTTTATCGAAGACAGTGGGAACAATTTCACCGGAGAAATCCTCGAATTTATTTCCTGATTTGTCGGCTATGTAACCGGTAATTGTAACATTTTGAAGGGCTCCCAGCGTGTCGGCTTCAATGGATGATGCTTCGTGTCCGTTAATGGTTGAAGTAACCACTTTGTATTTTGGGAAAGAGAGTTTCAGGGCAGGGTCGGCCAGCAAACTGAAATTTCGTTTGTTGGTGGTGTTAATGGTATTAATTTTTGCCAGGCGCATAATATCACCCATGCGGTAATGCTCGCCGTTTTCATCCTTTTCAAAAACATGATTGTAAAAACTGCGGCTCAGTAAAAAATTGGAATAGGCAAATACCAGCCGTGTAGTTGAAAAAAGTCCGATTCCGCCGCCGTTCGGATTCAACAATACATATTCACCCGCCGATGTTTCATCGGAATCGAACCGGCTGAACTCGCAGGTGGCTGTTACAAAAATAGGCAGCGTATTGGCGTTCGACCAGGAATTGATATGACTGATATCCAGCACTTTTTCATCGGCCATAAAACGTTCGTTGGCATGGCCCACATAATTGAGTACAAGCACCCCGTTTTTTACCCGCTCGTTAATGGCTTCGGTAACCCTGGGGTAACTTTCACCGCCAGGCCCTGTAACCTGTGGGTAGGCATCGAAATACACTTTATCGGTAATGAATTCCCTGTGTTTTTCATTAATTATATCGGCCAGTTTTTCAGAATCTGACATGTGGAGAGAACCGTCCTCATCGTCGGCAATAAAGCAAACTACATTGCGCCAGCTGCCAAGTGCCGCAGAAGAATAGTAATTGTAAATTTTATTCATAACGAGCTGTGCCTGGTAGTTTGTGGACGCGGGAATCCGGCCGATTCCCAAATCAACAGCCCCGTTATAAACCGTTTCGTCATCGTCGAGAATCACAAAATAGTCGTCGGTTACAAATGAGGCAACCGGACTAAGCGAGTTTTCTGATTGAAATGTGGGTATAAAATTATTACTACTGCCTTTAATATTTCGGTTATCGTAACTGCCGTCGCCAAACAGCAGAACGTATTTCAGGCCTTCATTCCGGTCGTAAAACATTTTTATGAAATTGCGAATCCCCGTGGCGCTTTTGTTTCCCGAACTAAATTCATTGTAAATTTTATCGGAAGAAACTACTTCCACACTCATTTCATCGTAACTCCGGTGAAAATCGGCCAGTTCGGTGGCAGTGTTTAAAAATGCCGGATGCGAAACAATTAAAAACTCCGGTGTTTCCAGCCCGTGCAGGTTTTGATTTTCCACTTCGCCTACCAACTCAGGTTCCGGCAACGTGCCATCAGGATCAAAAGCAGCAAACTCATGTAGTTTATCAATCCCTGTTTTTCCGGTTGCTTTATTGTTACTCACCTGAAGTGGTATTTCTTTCACATTGAAAATATCGGTTACATCCCAAACTTTCAAATTCGGTGTATCAGTTTCAATTTTAAATGCAAGCACATTGCCATTGCCTGCAGAAGCAAGGTCACGAAAGAACAGCACATTATCATTGAACTTTAGTTTTTGCCGGTAATTGATTTCTATGAAATCGAGCCAGGCCTCCGCATTGGAGGCGTTTCCGAAATATTTCACCGTAGTGTTGAGCTGGTCACCATTCGGTGCGGGAAAACTGTACCTTTCTTCACGCTGATTGGCATAAACCGAAGTGGCATCGGAAGTAATTACCCTCGAAAAACTGAGCTCACCTAAATCCGACTGGATTACCGAAACCGGCATTTCAGATGTAGCTGAGGAACGGGCTGCTGCAATTATCCGCATTCTAACTTCGGCTGATTGGTCTAAATTGTTCAACCCAAAAGAAATATTTTTGGTGGTGCCGTTAATAAATTTATCGCCGAACCATTGCTTTCCCGAGCCACCACTCAGCAGGTTATACTTTTCAAGTTCGTACAAATCATAGCCGTCGAAAGATGTGATGCTATGCGTAATTTCTCCTACGGGCGGCGTTTGCGATTCAATATTTTTTGGTGTGCCGGCCGATTCTGTTAAAAAGAAATATCCCCGGTTTGAATAATGGTTTATTTCGTGAATAAATCGTGCGTTTTGTTCATCGGGCAGCCATTTTGTAGTACCGGGCGCAAAAAAGAAAAGGCAGTCGGTGCCATTGTTTTGTCCATGCCAAACGGCCACCTGCGGAAGATCGTCGTAAGTAATATTGCCCGGATTTTCAGAAAGAATGGTACCTCCGGCACCAAAAACTTTCACCTGTCCCGGATTGGGAAAGCCCCATTCATTGAGTTTTGCGTAAGGAATGGTGTAAATACCTTTTCCCGAAGTGCTTATTTTTAGCCACGTCCCGCTATGCAAAACCGATTGATCTTTCCAGTTGAACGTTACTTTTGCAGCGGCCGATTTCAATTTAACCGGTATTTTTTTTAACTGGAATTCTTTCAGCAATAAAACCTTTCCCTCTCGCTTAATTGCAGCCGGAACCTGAATTTCAACCCTGTACGAATCTCCCGATTTTAGTTTTGAAGTGCTAATCACCAGCTCATCCGGAAATGGAATTGATGATGGTAAATTCTCACTTTTTATTTCTCTGAAAACAGGATTTTCAATAACAAACCGGAAATCCTGACCTGCACCGGGGAGTGGATAAGAACGCGTGAAAACCGGCAGCATATTCTGCGGTGCATCAGGATAAGCAGCATTTTCAAAAGTAAAATCCACGCCCGCTGCTTCATTTAATTCAGGATCATTAATAATTTGCCAGTTAAGTGTAATAATTTCAACCCGGACATCGTTTGAAGTAAAACCGAGAGTAATTATTAACAGCAAAAAGAAAACTTTTTTCATTGTACGGCAATTTTGTATTTAAAAAACGCTGCCTGAAAATAAATATTGCAAGCTGCAACATTTACAATAAAACAATTATTTTTGTAAAATGAACGGTAAAGATAGACAGATGTTCTATGTTACATGCAATTTTATAATCAGAGAAAGCAATAAGAAATAAGCAAATCAGTTATATTTGTGACAATCAGAGGAAAAATGAAAAACACTAATTTAATGAAGCTAAAAACAATTTTCTTGCTGTTTTTAGCCGCATTCGTTTCAGGATGTGGGTTGTTTGGCAACGGAGGCGGTGAAACATCGCGTACTACCGGATGGGAATACAATTCAGAAGAAACGGGCAATATCCCCTATCTTTCAGGTTACGAACAGGAAGCCGGCCCGGGGCTGGTTTTTATCCAGGGCGGTACATTTACCATGGGCCGTGTTGAAGAAGACGTAATGTACAAGTGGGACAACCACCCGCGCAGGGTTACCGTTGCCTCTTTTTATATGGATGAAACTGAAGTGTCGAACCAGGATTACAGGGAATATGTACACTGGTTAAACCGCGTTTACCCCGGCGACCGCGAGAAAGTTAATTCTGCATTGCCCGACAGTACTGTATGGAGAGAGGAACTGGCTTACAATGAACCCTACGTGAACAATTATTTCAGGCATCCCGCTTACAGCGATTACCCGGTTGTTGGTGTTACCTGGGAACAGGCAGATGCATACTGCTCGTGGAGGACCGACCGAGTGAACGAAAAAATCCTGGTTGAACGCGGTATCCTGCAACACGACAATAGCCAGACTGGACAAAACATTTTTACAACCGACGCTTATCTTGCCGGTTTGTACGAAGGAACTGCCGGAGAGAACCCAGAAGAATTGCCTGATGGAACCACCCGCAGGGTAAAATGGGAAGATGGCATTATGCTTCCCAATTACCGATTACCCAGCGAAGCCGAATGGGAATATGCTGCCTACGGTTTAATTGGTAATGTGGATGACGAAATACTTACCGACAGGAAAATATACCCGTGGAATGGTGCTTACCTCAGAGAAGATACCCGAAAAAACAAAGGCCGCTTAAAAGCAAACTTCGTTAGAGGCCGTGGTGACCTCATGGGTATGGCCGGTGCACTAAACGATAATGCTGACATTACCGCACCCGTTTTCTCCTACCAACCGAATGATTACGGCTTGTACTGCATGTCAGGAAATGTAAACGAATGGGTAGCCGATGTTTACCGGCCATTGTCGTTCCTTGATGTTGAAGAATTCCAGCCGTTCCGTGGTAATGTAATTACTGAACCCAGGCGTGATGCAAACGGCAATCTGATGCGCGACGAATACGGCAAAATTGTCAGAGACACAGTGGCCGACTACCGCAATTTTAAAGATGGTAATACAAATTCGCAAATTGTGGAATCTGGAGACTGGAATGCTGCCGAAAACAGGGGAACCGATGATATGTATTTTAAAGATGACCGCCCCGGTTATTTCTCTTCACTTATCGATGATGATGTGCGGGTTTACAAAGGAGGATCGTGGAAAGACAGACCCTACTGGCTGGTTCCCGGAACAAGACGTTACCTTGAACAGACCAGGGCGCAAAGTGATATTGGTTTTCGATGTGCTATGACAAGAGTAGGAAGTCCTGAAGGATTTTAAATGATATTTACAGAAACTTACCCGAAAACCTCATTTTAACGAATGAGGTTTTTTTATTTTTGAAAAATGAATACAGACGGGCTATATCAACTTTTTAAAAATCATCCGCTTGTTGTAACCGACAGCAGAACAATCAAAAAAGGTTCTCTTTTCTTCGCACTAAAAGGCGAAAATTTTAACGGAAATAAATTTGCAGCCGAAGCACTTGAAAAAGGTGCAGCTTATGCCATTATCGACGAAGAAAAATACCAGGCCGGCAACAGAACAATTCTGGTTGAAAATGTGCTCGGAGCATTGCAAAAACTGGCCGGAAGGCACAAAAAAGAACTGGGTATTCCGGTTCTTGGCATTACAGGGTCAAACGGAAAAACCACTACCAAAGAGCTGATTGCTGCTGTTTTATCTGAAAAATTCAGGATTAGTTTCACGCAGGGAAACCTGAACAACCATATTGGAGTGCCGCTTACTCTTTTAAATATGGACAAGTCAACGGAATTTGGTATTGTGGAAATGGGTGCCAACCACCCGGGCGAGATTGCACAGCTTTGCGCCATTGCCGCCCCTAATTACGGGATTATCACCAATATTGGCCGGGCACACCTTGAAGGATTTGGCTCTTTTGAAGCCATAAAAAAAACCAAGGCTGAATTATACGACTACTTAAAAAAGAAAAACGGAACTATTTTCTACAATCGTGATAATTCCATTCTTTCAGAACTCACAAAACCCATCCGGCATAAAATAAGCTACGGCAGCAAAAATGTTGATCTGTCGGGCCATCCGGTATTTTCACCGCCATTTATCCATGCCGAAGTTCATTTTCCCAATGAAAACTTATATTTAAACTCAAAACTGACCGGCGATTATAATTTTGAAAATATTATGGCAGCGGCCTGCATCGGGCACTATTTTGGAGTAGATCCCCCGGACATTCAAAAAGCTATTGAAAATTACACTCCCGGAAACAACCGTTCGCAACTGATTGAAAAAAACAATCTGAAAATAATTATGGATGCTTACAATGCCAATCCAACCAGCATGCAGGCATCCATCGATAGTTTTGTGTCCAGTTTCAGCAACCCAAGATATTTAATCCTTGGCGACATGCTCGAACTTGGAGGTGAAGAACTGAACGACCACATTTCAATACTCGAAAAAACAAAAAAGCACTCCTTTTCAGAAGTGCTTCTTGTAGGTAATGCATTTACCCGGGCGGCAAAAAGCTATTCCGTTAAATCTTTTATTAATACCAAAAGGTTATGCCACTACCTTGCTGAAAACCCTATTAAAGAAGGAGCCGTTTTAATCAAAGGCTCACGCGGGATTCAGCTTGAAAAAGTGCTCGATGTCCTTTAAGCTTCCGGTTTTTCAACTTTCAGCACATCGGAAATTGCTTTTTCGAAAGTAGCTTTTGGCAATGCTCCCATTGCCATTTGCGGCTGACCTTCGGTAGGTACAAACAATAACGATGGAATACTCTGGATTCCAAACATGCCTGCCAGTTCCTGTTCCTGTTCGGTGTCAATTTTATAAATTACAATCTTGTCACCATATTCTTCCTGCAGCTCTTCCAAAACAGGAGCAACCATTTTACACGGACCGCACCAGTCGGCATAAAAATCAATCAGTGCAGGCGTGTCGCCTTCATACTTCCATTCTTTATTCTCTTCAAAATTGAATACTTTCTCTTTAAATGACTCTTTGGTTAAAAATTCCAACATATCAAAAAATTTAATTTAAACTATTTATATATTTATATTTGTACATATTTTTTGTAGTCAAAGATAATGCCATAAGACCTCATTAAAATATTAACCCGGACTTTAGATAAATAATTGTAATTTTGTCACAATTTTTTTCTGAAATGACAGAAAAAATTAAAAATCAGTTTAATATTGGCAGAAAAATGAACAAACATATAAAAAACAAAATATTTAAGACAATTGCAAATGCAGCTGCCGAATTAAATCAGGATACCTATGTTATAGGCGGTTACGTGCGCGATTTTTATTTGCAACGTGCTTCAAAAGACATAGACATAGTAACCCTTGGCAGCGGAATTCAACTTGCTGAGAAGGTGGCCAATAAATTAAAGCCGCACCCCAAGGTTGCCATTTTTAAAAATTTTGGCACGGCTCAGTTAAAATTCAAGAAATATGAGATCGAATTTGTGGGGGCCCGCAAAGAGTCGTACCGCGCAGATTCACGCAAACCTTTGATAGAAACCGGCACACTCGAAGATGATCAAAACCGCAGGGATTTTACCATTAATGCGCTGGCCCTGGGATTAAATAAACACAACTACGGTGAATTAATTGACCCGTTCAACGGCATTAATGACCTGAAACAAAAAATTATACGCACTCCGCTCGACCCCTCCGTTACTTTCTCTGATGATCCGCTGCGAATGATGCGCGCCATACGGTTTTCAACACAACTGGGCTTTGAAATTGAAGCCAAAACCCTGCAGGCAATAGCCAAAAATAAGGACCGCATAAAAATAGTTTCTGCCGAGCGCATTTCAGATGAGCTCAACAAAATCATGCTGTCGCCCAAACCCTCGGTGGGATTTAATCTGCTTGAAGAAACAGGTTTGCTGAAAATTGTTTTACCTGAACTTGAGCAAATGAAAGGAGTGGATATTGTCAACGGAATAGGACACAAAGACAATTTTTACCACACGCTGGAAGTGCTCGACCGGATTGCACCAAACACCAACAACCTTTGGCTCCGGTGGTCGGCGCTGTTGCACGATATTGCCAAACCAGCCACAAAAAAATTTACCGGGGAGCAGGGCTGGACATTCTACTCTCACAATTTTGTGGGTGTAAAAATGATTCCAAAAATTTTCAGGAAATTGAAGCTTCCACTCAACGAAAAAATGAAGTACGTACAAAAAATGGTAAAACTGCACATGCGCCCAATTGTACTCTCGGAAGAGGAAGTTACCGACTCAGCTGTCCGGCGGCTGCTTTTCGAGGCGGGCGACGATATTGACGACCTGATGACCCTTTGCGAGGCAGATATTACTTCAAAAAATCAGGAAAAGGTGAAACGCTACATGAAAAACTTCAAAGTTGTGCGGCGCAAACTAAAAGAGATTGAAGAAAAAGATGCCATCCGGAATTTTCAGCCTCCGGTTTCAGGGGAGTTAATAATGGAAACCTTTGGCTTGTCGCCCAGCCGCGAAGTTGGAGTTATTAAAGAAGCCATAAAAGAAGCCATTCTCGATGGAGAAATCAGAAACGATTTTGAAGAGGCTTATAATTTCATGTTAAAAAAAGCAGCGGAATTAGGCCTTGAAAAAAAAGCTTAACGGTTGGATTTTAACCGCAGCAAAACCGGGAGATGATCGCTAAAACCTCCATTATAACTGTATCCAACATAAGTACGGTTAATTTTCCGTCCGCCATAACGCTCATCAGTTTCCAGCAAAAATGGCAGGTTTATCATTTCTGCCAAATCAGGCCGGGTAACTATTCCATCCCTGTTTTTTAAAAGTGTTCCGGAAACCATTATCTGATCAAAAACCGACCACTGCGAACGGTATTTTATTGTCCCCCACCCTGTTTCCCCCCAGTTCACAGACAAATTTACAATATCCTCATCTGTAACATTTTCAGAATAATCAACAGCTTTTAAATGCTCAGCAATACTTTCATCGCCGGGTTGATCGTTAAAATCGCCCATTATAATGATTTTTGCATTTCTGTTATCCTGCAGTTTTTGGCTGCACAACCTGCGTAACGTTTTAGCTGCCAGATTTCTCAGCGACTGCGTTTCCAACAATCCACCATACCTCGATGGCCAGTGATTGATAAAAAAATGCAGTGTGTCTTTTTCATCCACAATGCCCGATACATAAAGGATCTCCCTTGTTTCCAAAACAGAATCCTGAACGGTTTTTAAAGGATAGTACTGGTATTCGAGCGGATAAAATATTTCATCGTTATACAGAAAAGCCACGTCAATTCCGCGTTCGTCGGGCGATTCTTTATGAATGATTTTATAGGGATGATTTTTCAGCGGTGTGCCTGCCAGCAACCGTTCAAGCACAAAGCGGTTTTCTACTTCACAAAGGCCAATCATTTGCGGGGGTTCCCAACCGGCAGCATTTAAAATCACCTTCGAAATATTCAGTAATTTTTGGTTGAACCGATTGTAAGTCCAGTGCCGGTCCCCTTCGGGCGTAAATTCTTCATCCTGTGTTTCCGGATCATTTTCCACATCGAATAAATTTTCAACATTGTAAAATAACACGGAATATTTTTCTGTCCGGTTTTGGGAGTAGGACTGAACCGAAATACTTAGAAATAGGAATAATACGATAACACGGTTACTCTTCATCTTTTTTCTCGATTCGCTCGAATGCACCAAGATCGGGACCTTCATCAGCTGTCCGGTCCATGTTCATTATATCCAGCGGATACTGTTTGGCGAAGTCCGGATTTCCGATATCTTTCGCTGCCGAAAGGGTGTCGAGAGAATAATCATACTCATCAAACGGGTCAACAAATTTCGGGTTGTTGTCTTTTCCCTTCCAAACATTTCTGAAGTGGTCTTTGTCCGAAATATCAAAAGTATCGGGAACTTGAATTATGCAATGGTCAAACTCGTAATTGAAAGCATTCTCCTCACTGTCGCCCAGTTCAATTTCATTCTGGTTATTGCCGAAAATAATACTGTTCCCGAAAAATGCATTTTCCAAATCACCGGTATATGTTACTTTGGAGCCGTCGGGTTGTTCAACCACCAGCAGGTTGGAAAGAACCAGGGAAGCTGTTGAACGTGCACGGCTGGAATAATTCCCCCAATAATTGGCAATGGTAGTATGATAAAATTCGTAATCACCCCCAACAAGCAATGCAACTGCATAAAATCCGCAGTTGGCAATTAAATTGTTATAGCCGGTTACTTTCGATTTGAGGGCAAAAAGGCCGGCGTAGGCCATATTTTCAATTTTTGAATTGGAAAGCCGAAGCGATGCAAACCCATCATCTTCAATATTTCCGGCCTGCAAACCGATATTGGCATTTTTAATGGTAGTATAATTAAAGATATTGTCATGGCTTCCTGAAAAAAGAATTATTCCATTCCATTGGTCAGGAATATCCTGGTAACTTTCTTCTAACCGATCGGATAAAAAACGAATTGGATTTTGAAACGTCCCCTCGGCTTTAATGGTTCCTTTCACGTAGAGCCCGGCCCCTTTGTGAAAATGGATGCGTGTGCCGGGTTCTATGGTAAGTGTTGAAGTACTGTCAACATAAGCGTAATCGTAAACCAGGTAGGGTTTTTCAGCAGTCCAGGTTGTGGTTTCAATATTTTCACCTTTAATGAGTTTAAAATCCTGCCCGTAGGCCACCAGGTTTATATCCTGAACATTAGCATTAGTGGTAAATTCTATGGAATCCTGAACAACCATGGGCAGGTTTTGTCCATTGGGATCGATAGTTACCTCAACAAAAATAAAGATGCTGTCGCGGGCTGGTACCTCCACCTCGTAGGCCTCGTTGGTAGTTTGCCCGTTAACGTTTAGCCTGAAATTGGAAAAATCGCCACCAGCAACACGAATTCTCGAAATGAGAACATTTTCGTCGTATGGATTATAAATTTTAAGGTGCCGGGTGGTTGAACCTATGGTAGTAAAAATTGTATCGAACATTACCGTATCAACAGAAAACTGAAGTTTTGCATCGGGGGAACTCATATATCCCTCATCCTCACATGAAAAAAGTGAAATGAATATTGCAACTGCAATTAATATTTTAAGCAGATATTTGACCAAGTTCCCAGTTTTTATTTGTAATAACGGATTTCCTTCGCTTTATATTACTACAAATATAAAAATTCAATTTACAATTTTTAACATTTATTTACAACTATTGGCAATATTTAAAATTTATTTTTTGAAATCAGCCATAACCCCAGTATGGTGATAAGGCCATTGAGGATTAATAATTCAAAACCAAAAGTATATCCGTTAAAAAGTTGTTCTGAATAGGTAGAAATAAAAAAGCAAATAACCGGGGAAGTAATTCCGACCAAAGGCACCCACTTGTCTTTCACTTTCTTTTTGGTGTACATACCAAACACAAATAATCCCAAAATTGGTCCGTAGGTGTAACCGGCAACTGTAAATACCGCAACCACTATACTTTCGTTGCTGATTGCCCTGAAAACCAGTATTACTACTATTAACAGCACTGAAAACATAATGTGAGTGCGTTTTTTAATGCTTCTTCTTTTTTGCTCTTCGTAGTTGCCTATTTTCATGAAATCTACACTGAAAGCAGTTGTCAGGGCAGTAAGTGCCGAGTCTGCACTGGAATAGGCAGCAGCAGTAATTCCCAGTAAAAAAGCAATTCCTGCCGGTAAACTCAGGTGGTTAAGGGCAATAAGCGGATAAAGTTCGTCGGTGGTTTCGGGAATCGTTATACCTGCCTGTTCGGCAAAGATATAGAGCAGCACACCCAGGCACAAAAAAAGAAAAACCGCTGCCAGAAATGACAAGCTAAAAACGATCATGTTCTTTTGAGCCTCTTTTTTATTCTTGCACGTTAGGTTTTTTTGCATCATATCCTGGTCCATTCCTACCATTACAATGGTAATAAACATGCCGGCAAAAAATTGCTTGAAAAAATTATCACCGCTGCGCCAGTCCCAAAAGAATATTTGTGAATTGGGGTGAGAAGAAATGCGTTGCGCAAGCTCGGGAAAATCAAAATTCAGTGACCGGCTAATGGCAATAATGGTAAAAATAACTGCACTTACCAGAAAGAATGTTTGCAGGGTATCGGTCCATACAATAGTTTTTATACCTCCTTTAAATGTATATACCCAAATCAGTGCAATTGTAACAATTACGGTTACTGTAAACGGAATATCAAAAGCATCGAAAAATGCAATTTGCAACACGGTGGCCACAAGGTATAGCCGGAAAGCGGCACCTACAAGTTTTGATATTAAAAAGAAAAATGAACCGGTTTTATAGGAGGAATTTCCAAAACGCTGATCAAGAAAAGTGTAAATGGAAACCAGGTTGAGCCGGTAGTAAAGTGGCAGCAAAATACCTGCTACGAGCCAGTATCCCACAATGTTTCCAAAAACAAACTGCAGGTATGAAAAGGCGGTGTTACCCACCTCTCCGGGCACCGAAATAAAAGTAACACCGGAAAGCGTGGCCCCCACCATACCAAAGGCAACCAAAAACCAGGGGGATTTACGATTGGCTGTGAAAAATGCCTGTGTATCGGCGTTGCGGGAGGTTAACCACGAAATACCAACCAAAACAACAAAGTAACCTAAAACCAGACTTAGAACGAGGAATGGACTCATAAAACTGTTTATTCAAAATCGGGGTACAACAAATATTTTTTTCTCAGGGCTTTAAATTCATTCAACTCAGGCTGCCAGCTTTCTGTAATTTCTTTTTCATTTAAACCGTCTCTTATTTGCCGGATTAACTCATCAGTACCTGCCAGCAAATTGAGCCAGCGTTCGCGCGTCAGAAAATCCTCTTCATTTTCGTAACTGTTGTAAAAATCCAAAAAATATTTCAGCGTGAATTGCGGTACTTCATCCAGCTCCCTGAGGTCAACACCATAACACTTTTCACCTTCATTCAGTGGATTTACAGCCACTCCCGGAATACTTCGCGGGGTAAATGTAAAATCGCCCAGTTCGGGTTTGGGGCCTCCAATCACCTGAAACGGGAAATCAGTTCCGCGGCCAATACTCACACTGGTTGCTTCGAAAAAACAGAGCGAGGGATAAAGCCGTACAGCCAAATCGGTGGGTAAGTTTGGCGACGGCTGAACCGGCAATGAATACCGCATGCTGTGCGAATAATTTTCAACAGGAATAACTGTCAGTTCACATTTTTGCGGGGCATCGTGCCAGCGTTCTCTATTTATCATTTGTGCCAGTTCACCAACAGTGCAGCCATGCACCAGCGGGATCGGGTCCATACCTACAAACGATTCAAAACCGGGTTCTCTCATTGGCCCGGCAATGTAATCGCCGTTTGGGTTGGGGCGATCGAGCACAAGCATGGGCTTTTCATTTTCGGCACAGGCTTCCATAACCAGATGCATGGTAGAAATGTAGGTGTAAAAACGACACCCAACATCCTGAATATCAAAGACTACAATATCGAGTCCTTCAAGGTGTTCCGGTTTTGGTTTGCGGTTTTCGCCATAAAGCGAAATGACCTGAATCCCGGTCTGTTCATCCACACCATCTTTAATGGTTTCACCAGCCGATGCATCGCCCCTGAAACCATGTTCGGGTGCAAATATCTTTTCTACTTTAATTCCTTCCTTCAGCAGGAAATCCACCAAATGTAAATTTTCTTTTAACGAAGTATGGTTAACCACAATTCCAACCTTTTTCCCATCCAAAAGAGGTAAATACTTTTCAGGTTGTTCGGCTCCTGTTTTCAAGCCAGAAGGAGTTGATGCAGAACATGAAAAAGCAAGCAGAACCCAAAAAAGAAATCCCGTTATTTTTGCCATAGGTAAAAGTTTACAATTAAAATGCTAAAATACCATTTGATTCTCCGAAAAAGAAACCAGAACCAAAAATTTGGAGGTAATCATAGTTAAAATTTAAAATTTTCAGCAATAAACAGAATTACTGGTCCATTACTTTACCAAAAGGAACGGTGAACCCAAGCCATGGAATACCAATAAAACCAATACCTGACTGAACCGGTACCACCAATCCGAAATCAAGGGCAGCTTTTTTAATAATCCAGCGGCCGCCAAGTGTCAGCAATCCAAACCCTTCACCATTGGTATTTACGTAATAATTTTCTCTGAATTTTCGGAAATAATCTTTCCAACAAACTCATTTCCATCGCGTGTTTCTATCCTGAAAACAACGGTATCCTTCTCGATGGGCTGGGCAAATGCAAAGGTGTTAAGGATTATAACAAAAAATAGTGCCAGGGTAAAATTTGCTGCTTTCATAATGGCTTATTTTCGTTAATAAAACGGAAAATTTATAAGAAAGGTACGCAAAATCTTCGTCTGTGGCAACATCATTTTTTCAACCAAAATAATTACCGTTTTGGTGGCTTACCCTGATTTTTATTTTTTTCATTCTTATTCGAAAACTTTTTCGACGATGGTTTTCCCTTTCCTTTTTGTTTGAATTTTTTGCCCCCTTTGTACCTGCCCGGGGCGTAATTCTTCCATTCCGGCCCTTTGCCCATTCCTTCAGGGAGCGGCAGTTTTATGACTTCACGCTCAATCAGTTTTTCAATTTGCGAGAACTGCCCCATCTCCTTGTCGTTTACCAGCGTTAATGCCACGCCGGTAGCATCAGCACGGGCAGTTCGCCCCACGCGGTGAACATAATCTTCAGCATCGTGCGGCACGTCAAAATTAATAATCAGGTTAATTTCCTTAATGTCAATTCCGCGACTTAGCACATCGGTAGCAACCAGGATGCGTGTACGCCGCGCTTTAAAGGCCTGGAGGACTTTTTCGCGGTCGGATTGTTCCAAATCGGAAGAAATTGGTTCGGCTGAAAATTTATTTTTCTTCAGCGAAGCGGCGAGTTCGGTAACTTTTCTTTTCGTGGAACAAAAAATCAGGATGCTGTTATATTCCGGATTTTCAGAAATGAGATGGTTGATGAGATCAATTTTCTGATTATCGTAACAAAGATAAACCGCCTGCAAAACACCTTCGGCCGGTTTCGACATTGAAATGTTTATTTCATCCGGATCAACCAGGATTTTGGATGCGAGTGTTCTGATTTTTGGTGCCATCGTTGCGCTAAACATGAGCGTTTGCCGCTCTTTGGGCAGGTACGAAATTATTTTTATAATATCTTCGTAAAAACCAATATCCAGCATACGGTCGGCTTCGTCGAGAATAAGGTATTTTATAGTTTCAAACTTCACATACCCCATGTTTAGGTGGGCGATGAGCTTTCCCGGAGTTGCAATTACAATATCGGCTCCCTGTGTGAGCGCCTTTTTTTGCTGGCCCCAGTCATCGCCATCGCTGCCGCCGTATATTGCAATTGAATGTATTCCCAGGCCATAGGCGATTCCCTGCACCTGCTGGTCGATTTGCACGGCCAGTTCGCGAGTGGGGACTAAAATGAGAGTTGAAGTTTCGCCTGAAGGATGATCCAGAATCAAATCGAGAACCGGAATTATAAAAGCAGCCGTTTTGCCGGTGCCTGTTTGCGCACAGGCAATTAAATCTTTTTGGTTTAAAATTTTGGGTATGGCCTGTTCCTGTATCGGGGTGGTTTTTTCGAACCCCATATACGAAATGGCATCGAGTATATCGTTGTGTACTCCTAATTCAGAAAATTTCATTGTTATAGTGCATTTTTACGTAATTCACCGGCCGTTAAAAAACCGGTTACTTTTCGGGTTTCAAAGTAAACGAAAATTATTGATTTAGCGATATTTAAAAATAGGTCAATATTTTTTCAATAATTTCCATCCCTGCCCTTTCGCCTTTAAGGGGTGCAGAAAATTACCCTTTTCATTGGTTAAAATAATTTCAATTTCCAGCGATTTATTTGTGAATGCAAGTTTTTTAATGAATTCGAGTCCTTTTTTGGCCCCAAGCAAGAATAGTTTCTTTTTCTTTTGGTCGCTCATTTTAAAATTGAGCCAGTTAAAATCTTTGTCGGCATCAATAAAGCAAATCAGTTTTTCAAAGTCGGGGTTTTGGATTAAAAATTCATTGTCGGCAACGTGGCGCATTGTACTAATCATGGCACCGGCAAAACTCCCAAAATCATCTACCTCTGCATACTCCTGAAGGTGCGAACCACATTTTTTTTTATGGGAGTGCCGTCAATTACTTTTTGCATAATTCCTTTCAGCCCCGGATCGCCGTCCACAAATTCAAAAAGGTCTTGTTTGGCAAGTACGTCGAGCACCTGTTGCGATTTACTTTTTCAATGGAGTCGGTTCCCGCCAGCACGAGCGTGTTACTAGCACCTGCCGATGCCCCGGCCCGGTTAAAAAAACGAATCCCTGCCGTTTCCAGAATGTAGGTGTACCCTACCAGTGCAATCCCCAGAACACCACCGCCTTCCTGCACCAAATCAACATACTGCCGACCTTCGCTGTCAATTACATCTGAAAAAACTTTGCCCTTCAGCTTCTCTGCCTCTTTCAGCATTTCCTGAAATTCAGGCTGGCCTGTAAAATCTTCATAAGTCATCATTAGGGAAAAATTTAATGATTTTGTTTTTCAGATAAAAAGATACGGAAATTTAGTCTAAATACATAACACTGAACAGGATAAATTTTAAGCACTGAAAATTCAGGTAAATTATTTCTGCAACTGATTGCGTTCAGCTAACAACATTAACCAAAGTGCCACATTCCGGACATCTGTCTTTGAAACCGGGCTCAACAATCGTAGTATAGTAATTTCTTCGAATCAGCAGTTTACCGCATTTCGGGCAAAAAGTTGAAGAGCGCATTTCATCACTTATGTTTCCGAGATAAACGTGGTTCAGGTATTTTTTGGCCAAATCATAGAAGCTTCTCAGTTTTTCAACGGAAGTTGGTGGCGCATTCAACTTATAATTTGGGAAATATCGCGAAAGATGAAGTGGCGTATCCTTTCCTGCATTTTCGGCAATCCATTTAAGCATTGCTTCAAATTCTTCTTCATCGTCGTTCAGGCCCGTAATTACCAGGTTGGTAATTTCAAGATGACTCCCACTTTGAGCAATCATTTTAATGGTTTGCAAAACCGAATCCAGTTTTGCCTTTGCATATTTTTTGTAGAAACTATTGTTAAAACCTTTCAAATCAACATTGAATGCATTGAGGGAAGGAAGTGCCTGCCTCAAAGGTTCCGGATTAATGTACCCGTTGGTAACCACCACATTTTTCAAACCGTTATTTTGCGAAAGCCGGGCGGTGTCGAGCATGAATTCATAAAAAGTGAAAGGCTCGTTGTAAGTGTAGGCAATGCCAATATTTTGCCAGGTCTTCAGCGCTTCGTTTACAATTTGTTCAGGACTGATAGTATGAAACCCGTTGAAGTCAGTTGCACGACACTGGGAGATTTGGTGGTTCTGACAAAAACTGCAATGCATATTGCAGCCCACTTCACCAATTGAAAGTATATTTTTACCCGGGTAAAAATGATATAACGGTTTTTTCTCAACCGGATCAGTTCCCAGGGCTGCCACTTTATTGTACACGTGAGTAATTAGTTGCCCGTTTACATTTTCGCGAACTTTACAAACACCTGTTTGCCCCGGTTTTAAGTGACAATACCACGGGCAAAGCGTACATTTTACTTCGTTATTTTCAAGCTTCTCGTAAAAAAGTGCCTCGTGCATAACTCAGTTCCGTTTTTCTCAAATGTACGAAAATGTTAAGACTCAGTTCCAAATGATGTATGGTATTTATGAGACAGAAAATTGCGGCTTTCATGAAAATAATCCATAACGAATTACCAGCTGCCCTGAGATCGGATTTGCCACCTGAAAACCTGAAAAAAATGTTGCTGCCCGGGAGTACTTCAAAGCGCAAAAAAGCACAGGACACACAGCTTAGTTTGTTTGCGAATTACCAGCCCGCTTTGGGTACTGTGCAGTTGCAGCACTAAGATTTGTATTACAATTTTTGACCAGAAACTACCTGGATAATTTGGCATTAAAATTTCTAACTGATTTTAAAATGAGGCGGAACACTATCAATTCCCATATAATAACGCATCAACAACAGGTATTTTTCGAGCAGTGAAGTGAGCAGGAAATTTTCGCGTACATGTTCCACTGCCTGCTGCCCAATTACATCGCTTTGTTCAGGATGCAACAACAGGAATTTCATTTGTTGTTTAATGTTTTCTATGTCGAAAGGATCAACCAAAAATCCGGTTTTGTGGTCAACAACCTGCTGGGGAATTCCTCCCACTTTACTGCCAATAACCGGAGTTCCCTGCCACAATGCTTCGGTCACTACCAGGCCAAACCCTTCTTTAGTTGAAATGTGTACAAACTGATTGGCAACACGCATTAACGCGCCAATATTTTCGTCGTTGTTTTCAATGTTCATTAGCAAAAACACATCAGTGTCATTTTCTCGCTCTTCCTCCATCTGCCCGTACATGGTCAGCCCGTCAGGGTCATCAGATGCTGTATTGCCAACCATCACCAGAATTGGTTTTTTACGGCTTACCGCTTTGTCATTTTTAATAGCCTTAAAAGCTTTAATAATGGTAGCCTGGTTTTTATGAATATCGTAACGCGAAACGGCAAGCACAATTGGCCTGTCTCCATCGATGTTATGTTTCTCGAAAAGTGGTTGTAAAATCCGAAGTGCTTCCGTTTTTGAAAGTTGCCGGTTTTTGGGGCTGAGTGGATCGATGGAGGGTGCAATTTTGTACACCGGCTTTTTAATTCCCTGCTTCACGAAATTTTCATCGGTAAAAATTGCCCCGTCGTAATGGTTGATAAACGGCAGGAAAAAATTCCAAATCAGTTTATTGGCTGAAGTGGTGTCGATATGGCAACGCCACAGTTTGGGTCCCTTGTAGTTTCCAAAAACCGATGTGGCACAGGGTTGCGGATCGTGAACGATGATAAAATCTGCCTCAACCGAATAATTTTCAAAATTCTTCAGGGAGTTATCGATGTAAACCCCATGCAATTCTTCTGTACTGAATGGCTGCTCCACTCCCTGAATCAGGTCATGAAACTTTTTGGTTACATAGAAAAAATCTTCAGAATGTGCCTCCATGCAATGCCACTGCGCATTTATTCCCAATCCTTTGGCAAGCGGAATTAAACCTTTAAGCATTTCGGCAACTCCTCCTCCTTCGTAGGTTGAATTTACATGAGCCCACACTTTATTTTCAAGCGGAAGTGCCAGCTGTTTTAATTTTTCGAGCTTCTCTGCTCCAACAGAATCCTTGTAATAACTCAAATCCATTGCAACATAGGGTGGTAATTTCCGCTCTAAATATTGTTCAGACTGGTCATGAAACATAGTATAAAAGTTTATGGTTCGTAAAATTAATCCCGAAAAATAGGCATTTATCAAACAAATACAACACTTTTTCACAATTTATAAAGTGTCTGAATTACAGCATGTTTAAACATTCAAAAAGAATTTTGAACAAATGAGTCAAATATTCATTTCTCGAAAAAAATGAATTAATTGTTTAAAATTGCACCATGTTGATATTTGTTTACGATAATACATTGGCAGAAAGATTATTTCAAAATCAGGAATGCCGCTTTTTTAATTCGTCAACCACATCATCAATGCGATAACCCTTGTGCGATAACAGAACAATAAGGTGGTACACCAAATCGCCGGCTTCGTAAATGAAATTTTCATCGTCGTTGGCCATGGCACCAATAATGGTTTCAACAGCTTCCTCCCCCACTTTTTGCGAAATTTTAGAAGTTCCTTCTTTAAAAAGTGAAGTGGTGTACGAACCTTCGGGCATTTCCTGTTTGCGCTTATCAATAAAATCCTGCAGGTAACTTAGAAACTGAATGTCCGCATGTTTATTCGTTTCAAAAAAACAGGTATCGGCACCGGTATGGCAAACCGGACCAACGGGATTCGCTTTAATCAGCAGTGTATCATTATCGCAGTCAACCAACATGGAAACTACGTTCAGAAAATTCCCTGACTCTTCTCCTTTGGTCCACAACCGGTTTTTGGTGCGGCTGAAAAAAGTTACTTTTCCGGTTTCCTGAGTTTTTTCAAGGGCCTCTTTGTTCATAAAGCCCACCATCAAAACTTTTTGTGTTGAATTATCCTGAATAACTGCCGGAACCAGTCCGTTCAGCTTGTGAAAGTCGATTTGTTCATTTCCTGAAAATGGATTCATTTGTATAAATTTTGCCGCGAATTTAACGATTCTAATTTTACCGCACCACAATTCCTTTTTCTCTTAGGTAGTTTTTCAGCTCGGGAATTGGAATTTCGTTGTAATGAAAAATACTGGCCGCCAACCCGGCATCAGCTTTTCCTTTGGTAAAAACATCCAAAAAGTGCTCTTTGGCACCGGCCCCGCCCGAGGCGATGATGGGAATTTTCAATGAATCGGCCAGTTGGGAAAGTTGTTCGCTGGCAAAACCGTTTTTGGTGCCGTCGTGGTTCATGGAAGTAAACAAAATTTCGCCGGCACCGCGATCTTCTGCTTCTTTCGCCCACGAAAACAGTTCTTTATCGGTAGGAATACGTCCACCGTTTACGGTTACCGTCCAGTGGTTATTTTCATCCCCGCGTGCATCAATGGCCACCACCACAAACTGGCTGCCGAAACTTTTGGCCAGATTGTCTATCAGTTGCGGATTTCGAACTGCCGATGAATTGATGGAAATTTTATCCGCGCCTGCACTGAGCAGCTTGTCGGCATCGCTCAACTCGCTAATTCCGCCGCCCACGGTGAACGGAATGTTCAAATGCGCCGCGATGCGTTTCACCAGTTCCACAAAGGTTTTACGGCCTTCGTGCGTAGCAGTAATGTCGAGAAAAACCAGCTCATCGGCACCATCGGCGGCATATTTGGCACCCAGTTCCACCGGGTCGCCCACCTCTTTAATATCCACAAAATTTATCCCCTTAACGGTTTGCCCGTTACGGATATCGAGACACGGTATAATTCGTTTTGCAAGCATAAATAAACATTTACAAAACCCCCTCTAACTCCCCCAAGGGGGAGAATTAATAGAAGCTTTTAATTTGATGCCCTACTTTTTGCCCGGACTACTCTCCCCTTTTGGGGGAGCCGGAAGGGGCTGTTATATATTTTTCAATCTCCTTCAGGTTGATTTTTCCCTCATAAATGGCTTTACCGGTAATGACACCCGGCACTTCCATTTCAGCCAGTTTGCAAATGTCGTCCATGGAAGAAATGCCGCCGCTGGCAATAATTTCAACAGCAGGTAAAGTTTCCATTATTTCTGAATATAATTCAAAAGCAGGCCCGGTGAGCATTCCGTCGCGGCTGATGTCGGTAGAAATAACTTTGGAAATTCCTTTTTTGTAAAATTCAGAAATAAATTCAATTACTGATAATTCAGTACTCTCCTGCCAACCGTTTACGGCAACTTTCCCGTCTTTGGCATCGGCACCGAGAATGATTTTTTCGCTGCCGAATTTTTCGAGCCAGCTTAAAAACAGTTCCGGCTCTTTTACGGCAATACTTCCTCCGGTGACCATTGCAGCTCCCGATTCAAAAACAATTTTCAGATCATCGTCCGATTTCAGCCCACCGCCAAAATCGATAATTAAATTTGTTTTGGAAGCAATCTGCTCCAGCACTTTATAGTTCACGATATGTTTGGCTTTGGCACCATCCAAATCCACGAGGTGCAGCCTGCGAATTCCGGCATCCTCAAACATGCGGGCCACTTCCAGCGGATTTTCGTTGTAAACGGTTTTGCGATTGTAGTCGCCCTGTGAAAGCCGCACACACTTTCCGCCGATGATATCGATGGCGGGGATTATTTCGATTTTGTTGCTCATCATTTTTCAAATTTTCACAGAAGTGAATAAAGTAATTCTTCTTTGTTAAGAATACAATCTATGCGACCTGAAGATTTATGCCATATTTTAAAATTTCATCAACAACCGGATTGTTTAAATTAAAATCTTCATCATTAAAAGGATGGGGTTCAATTCGCAAATCTATTTTGCGTCTCAGCTTCATAAATTCAATATGGGTATCGATTATGTCATCTGCGTGTGTCAACACAATAGCGATATCTATATCACTATCCGGATGTTGGGTACCTTTGGCATAACTGCCGAATAAAATTGCATTTTTTATAGTGTACTTATCCTTTAATAACTCAACATATTTGTTGGCTACGTTTAGGGCTTCAGCTTTATCCATGAGTACAATTCTTTAACCTTTGATATCCAAAATTCTGAAAAATCGGGAGTACACTTTTTATAAAAGGCCTGTTTATAACTATCGTACCTGGCATTTAAATTAAAAGTTGTTATTGTATCAAGCCAATCTAATTGTTCCTCAGAAAAATCCAATCCGGAGAGAGTCGCAAGCTTTGTGAGGTCATGGGAAAAAGGAGCATGTTTCCCTGATTTTTCTACCACCCTTGCCTTTAAAACTTTTTCAAGCACGATATGACCAATAAACAAAGACCAGCTATAATCTTTGGAGTCAAACAGATGATTCATTGTTACAAAATCTTTTTCAGCGCTATCAATCCAGTGCGTAACGACTTTATTTACATCAATGTTTTTCTCCATTTTGTAACTTTTATGACAAAATTACGATTAATTTCTCGCTTATTTCCCTTCCAAAATCATTTTCAAAACAGCTTGTGCTGTTATTTCGCGGTTGGCAGCCTGTTCGATGACTATGGAAGAAGAGCTGTCAAGAACCCCATCGGAAACCACCACATTGCGGCGCACCGGAAGGCAGTGCATAAATTTGGCATTATTGGTCAAAGCCATTTTCTCTTCGTTCACCGTCCAGCCAAAATCTTTCGAAAGAATTTGTCCGTAACTTGTGTAGGATGCCCAGTTTTTGGCATAAATAAAATCGGCATTTTCAAACGCCTTTTTCTGGTCGTATTCCACTTTTATATCTCCCATAAACTCAGGTGCCAGTTCATACCCTTCAGGATGGGTAACCACCAGTTCGTAATCGGTTTCGCGCATCCACTCCACAAACGAATTGGCCACCGCCTGTGGCAAAGCTCTTGGATGCGGTGCCCAGGTAAGCACGACCTTGGGGCGTTCCTTTGTTTTGAACTCCTCGATGGTCACCAAATCGGCATAACTTTGCAGCGGGTGGCGGGTGGCACCTTCCATACTTACAACGGGCACACCGGCATAATCAATAAACTGATTCAGGATTTTCTCGGCGTAATCATCCTCTTTTCTCTGAAATTTGGCAAAAGCACGAACGCCAATCACATCACAGTATTTGCCGATAACCGGAATAGCTTCCTTCAGGTGTTCGGGTTTGTCGCTGTCCATAACAACACCCAGTTCCGATTCGAGCTGCCAGCCGTCTTCGCTAACGTTCAACACCATGACATTCATGCCCAAATTAATGGCCGCCTTTTGAGTACTAAGGCGCGTGCGCAAGCTCGGGTTAAAAAATATCAACACCATGGTTTTGTTTTTACCCAAATGTTGGTAACCAAACCGGTTCTTTTTAATATCGAGGGCAGTTTCAACCGCCTTTTTTAAATCGGGAATATCCTTTACTGAAGTGAAGTGTTTCATGAAAATGTTACGTTATCAATTTAAAGATTTAATTTTTATGTGTTTTTTTATCCGCTCAAAGTCTTTATCCATTGTCACAATCGTCAGATTAAGTTCTTCTGATAGTACCTCCTGAAATGAATCATCAAAATCAAGATTAAACTGAACTGCAAATTCTCTTAATCTGGAATACCCGCTTTTTTCAATGGATGCAACCTTAATGTTGGGAATAACATCATTAATGAAAGAATTATATAAACTATATTTTTGATTTCTGAATAAGATAACACCAATGGAATGCAGGGAGAAATCAGAAAGGACAATTTCACCATAATTTTTAACCAAAAAAGATTTACACTTTTCTTTATTCTCCTGTTCCAGTAGAATTTCAAGGAAAATATTGGTATCAATCAGATATTTTTCCATTGATTTGCTTTGTGTTGCAATTCCACAGAACTTTCTTCTAAATTTTTCAGTCCACCTTCCCATTCGAAAGAAAAACCTTTCTTTTTCTGGGGTTCTGCTTTTTTATACCTGGAGGTCAAGAAATCAAGAAAATCCATCAACTCTTTTTTCGCGTTTTGAGGTAAATTCTGAAACTTGCTTATTAAAATTTCTGCTTCCATAGCGTTGTTTTTTAAACAAATATACAATTTCTGTCTGACTATTTCGGCCTCACCTGCCCGTCGCCTTCAATAATCCATTTGTAGCTGGTGAGTTCTTCCAGCGCCATGGGGCCGCGGGCGTGCAATTTTTGGGTGCTGATCCCGATTTCGGCTCCCAACCCAAACTGCGCACCGTCGGTAAACGCGGTGGAAACGTTGGAGTAAACCGAAGATGCATCAACCAGTTTTCGAAAAGTTTCAATACGCTCCGGGTTTTCAGAAATAATAGCTTCGCTGTGCTTCGAGCTGTTCTTGTTGATTTGTTCAAGCGCCTCGTCGAACGATTCAACCGTTTTAACAGCCATCTTCAGCGAAAGAAATTCGGTACCAAACGACTCTTCATTAGCCGGGAACAACAGATTTGCCGGGTAATTCCCTTTCAATTTTTCGTAAGCTTTTTCATCAGCGTAAATAATTACATCTGACTCAGCCAAACGTTGGCCAAATGCCGGAAGTTCGTCCAACCGACTCTGATGAATAACAAGACAGTCGAGTGCGTTGCAAACTGATGGCCTGCGGGTTTTGGCGTTGAAAATGATTTCGCGGCCTTTTTCGGCATCGCCAAACTCATCGAAATAGGTGTGGCAAATTCCTGCGCCGGTTTCAATCACCGGGATGGTAGCATTTTCGCGCACAAAGTTGATGAGTCCCTGGCTGCCGCGCGGAATGATTAAATCGATATACCCGTGCGCGCGCAACATTTCATTGGTTTCCTCCCGTCCGGCAGGCAAAAGTGCCACTGTATTTTCGTCGAGGTTATTATTATTCAATACTTTTTGAATAATGGAAACAATGGCTGTATTGGAATAAATGGCATCGCTTCCGCCTTTTAAAACGCAGGCATTCCCCGATTTCAGGCAAAGCGAAAATACATCGAATGTGACGTTTGGCCGCGCTTCATAAATAATACCGATTACTCCAAACGGAACGGTCACTTTCTCAATTTTAAGTCCGTTTGGCCGAACGGTTTGTTTCAGCACCTTTCCCACCGGACTTTCCAACCCAGCCACATTGCGGATATCCGAAGCAATCCCTTCGAGCCGTTCTTTGGTGAGTTTCAACCGGTCGTATTTTGGATCTTCCGGGTTCATCCGATCCAAATCTTTTTGATTTTCAACCAGAATAATATTCGTATTTTTTTCTGCCTCATCAGCCAGTTCAAGCAAAACCTTGTTAATCGTTTCATTTTCCACCAGGTTCAGTTTTCGTGAAGCAGCCAAAACCTGATGCAGTTGTTTTTCAATCTTCATGCTAATGGTTTGTTGTTTCTATGTACAAATAATCGTAGTGTACCAGCGCCTTCTGCTTTTCCGATTGTTTTTCAGTTTCAACCTTGTCGAAGCCGTACTGCGCTTTCCCCAATCCAATTGTATCTCCTGATTCTTCCACAATTCGAATCAGGTCGCCTTTTTTGAACTCGTTTTCAATAGTAACAATTCCAACCGGCAAAAGGCTCACAGCTTTTTCCGATTTCAAAGCAGCAGCTGCGCCCTTGTTCACCACCACACTTCCTTTGGTAAACCCGTCGGAATAGGCAATCCATTTTTTTATGCCACTTGAACTTTTGTCACTGGGTTCAAAAAAAGTATGTGCTGAAATTTCGTCACCGCTTAAAATTTCAGTCAAAATATTTTCTTTTAACCCATTGGCGAGATAAACACCAATACCTGCTTTGGCCAGTTTTTTGGCAATCCGAAACTTGGTGCGCATTCCGCCTCTTCCAAACTCCGAGTGGTTTTCCGAAATCGCATTTTCCGGTTCATCATCGTTTATGCCCACTTTCTGAATCAGTTCGGCATTTTCATTTTCAGGGTGCGCTGTATAAACACCGTCCACATTGCTCAGTATAATTAATGCCTCCGAATTTACCATTGAAGCAATCAGGCCCGAAAGCTCATCATTGTCAGTAAACATCAGTTCGGTTACCGAAATAGTATCGTTTTCGTTTACTATGGGAATGACCTTGTTTTCGAGCAAAGTGGTCATGCAGTTTTTCATGTTCAGGTAATGGCCGCGGCTCGAAAAATTCTCTTTTGTAGTTAAAACCTGTGCGCAGGTTAACCCGTGTTCACCGAAAAAATCGGAATACCTCCCAATAAGTTTGACTTGCCCGAGTGCGGCCCAAAGTTGTCGTTTCGAAACGGCATCGGTTTTGCGCGAGGGTTCGAGCACAGCACGTCCGGCGGCTACTGCACCAGATGAAACCAGAATTACCTCCACCCCGTTTTTATGGAGAAAAGCAATCTGGTCAACCAAATGGGCAATGCGCGAAACGTTTAATGTACCATTTGGTTTTGTGAGCACATTACTGCCAATTTTTACGGTTATTTTGCTGTACCTGAATTCCATTTAATTTACTTTAAATTTTTTTCAATTTTATTATAGGATGCCAGAATGCCCTGTATCAGCGAAGAACTGAATCCTTTATGCTCCATTTCATTCAGCCCGGTAATTGTGACTCCGCGTGGTGTAGTAACTTTATCGATTTCGCGCTCGGGGTGGTGGCCGGTTTGCAGCACCAGCTCTGTAGCACCTTTAACTGTTTGTGCAGTAATAAATTGTGCCAGTTCCGCACTGAAGCCTATTTCAATGCCGCCCTGCATTGCTGCCCTGATGTAGCGCAGGGCAAATGCAATGCCGCAGGAAGAAAGCGCTGTTGCAGCAGCCATCAGTTCTTCCTGAATTTCAACAGTTTCGCCCAGCTGGTTGAATAAGTTCATAACGTATTCTTTATGTGCGTGGGTATTTCCGTTTGCTGAAACACAAGTAAGCGATTCCTGTAAAGCAATAGCTGTGTTTGGCATCACCCTGAAAATCGGGATTTCTTTTCCTGCCATCGCCTCCAACTCATCAATTCCTACCCCGGCAACAATTGAAATCAGGATTTTTTCTTCATTCAGCTCCGACTTTATTTCTGACAAAACACCCTCGATATGATAGGGTTTTACCGCGGTGATAACCACATCAGCATTTCGGGTGGCTTCACCATTATTTTGTGCAATAGTTACACCGCGGGCTTTCATCTCTTCCAGAATGTGCTCCCTTCGGTCGGAAACAAAAATATTTGTGGCTTTTACAAAACCTGATTTCAGCAGCCCAACTATAATGGCTCCTCCCATATTTCCGGCACCGATTATGGCAATTTTCTTATTTTCCATTTTACTTTTTGTTTGTTGTTTCTTCATAATTCCCGATGTTTTTGTAATCTGAAAAAGCTTCGGCAAAAGCCTTGATGAATTCATCGGACTGTTCTGCATTAATCTTCAGCGGAGGCAATAACCGAATCATGTTTGTACCGGAAACACCCGTAAAAATCTTGTGCTTAAACAGAAGACTTTTCCTCAGCTCCTGCACAGGAAAAGGAAATTCCAGGCCAATCATCAAACCCTTACCGCGAATTTTAACATCTAAATTTAATGCGTTTAATTCATTTATGAAATATTTTCCAACGGTTTCCGCATTTTGAACCAGTTTTTCATTATTAATTATATCGAGCACTGCTATACCCGCGGCACAGGCCAGGTGGTTACCGCCAAAAGTAGTGCCCAGCATTCCCGGCCACGGCTTTATTCCGGGTTGAATGAGTACCCCGCCAACGGGAAAACCATTTCCCATTCCTTTTGCAACCGTGATGATATCGGGTTTGACTTCAGCATACTGATGCGCAAAAAAACGTCCGCTGCGCCCGTAACCCGACTGAATTTCATCGATAATAAAAAGTGTCCCGTATTTTCGGGTTAGGTCGGCCAGGCCTTCCATAAAGCGGTTATCCGGAATATTCACCCCACCAATTCCCTGTATACCTTCGATTATAACTCCTGCAACCTCACCGGTTTTCAGAACTTCTTCGGTGGCTTCCAAATCGTTCAACGGCAGAATAACTGCATTTTCTGTTTCATTTACAGGAGCAGTAATTTTGGGGTTGTCGGTTAAAGCCACGGCAGCTGAGGTACGCCCGTGAAATGCTTTTTGATAGCTAATGAATTTTTTCCGGCCGGTAACAAACGATGCCAGTTTAATGGCATTCTCGTTAGCTTCTGCGCCCGAGTTGCACAAGAAAAGCTGGTAATCGTCGTAACCGGAAATTTCGCCCAGTTTATCGGCCAGTTCCTGCTGTAGCGGGTTTTGAATGGAGTTGCTGTAAAAACCTATTTTCCTAATCTGCTCAGAAATGAACGAAACATAGTGCGGGTGGCTGTGCCCGATTGAAATAACGGCGTGGCCTCCGTACAGATCGAGGTAGCGGTTGCCCACCGAATCCCAAACATAGCAGCCGCGGGCTTTTACCGGGGTAATGTTAAAAAGCGGATATACGTCAAAAAGTTTCATGTTTTAAGAAGTTGGAAGTTGGAAGATGGAAGCACGAAGTTCATGCAAACATTCTATCCATTCTTCATTTATTTTCAATTTTATATCATCTCCACAAATTATAAATCTGTGAATCTGTGGCTATTTATTCTTAAAATGCAACCGGCTTTAAATTCAATCCGGCTTTTTCATCCAAACCAAACATCAAATTCATATTTTGCACCGCCTGTCCCGAAGCGCCTTTTATGAGGTTGTCGGTCAGACTGATAACCACCAGCTTATCTTTATGTTTTTCAAGATACAGGATGGCTTTATTGGTGTTCACTACCTGTTTGAGTGAGGGATTTTTTTCTGACAAAACCACAAAATGGTGACCTTTGTAAAATGCCTGGTACAATTCATTTGCTTCTTTCAGCGTACCTTCAAATTTGGTGTAGGCCGAAACAAAAATGCCTCGTGTATGGTTTCCGCGGACAGGAACAAAATTGAAACCGTTGGAAAATCCGGGCTGCAACTGGCCGAGGCTTTGCAAAATTTCACCCTGGTGTTGATGTTCGAAAATTTTATAGGCCGAAAGGTTGCTGTTTCGCCAACTGAAATGCGAAGTTTCAGTAGGTTTTTGGCCAGCGCCGGTAGAACCGGTTATGGCCTGGACATGCACTTCGTCAACCAATAAATTTCCGGCAGCCAGGGGCAGCAAAGCCAGTTGAATTCCGGTAGCAAAACAACCGGGATTGGCAATTTTTGAAGCCTTCTTAATTGCTTCGCGGTTTAGCTCAGGCAATCCGTAAATAAATGCATTACCTTCCCGTTTCAGCCGGAAATCGTGGCTCAAATCCACTACTTTCAACCTGCCTGGTAATTCATTCTTTTCAATGAACTCTTTCGATTTCCCATGCCCCATGCAAAGAAAAATCACATCCACATCGTTTAACGGAAGAGTATCGGTGAACTTCAAATCTGTATCTCCCAGTAAATCTACATGGACATCGGAAACCAGGTTTCCGGCATTGCTCGAGCTATGCACAAAAATAATTTCAGCCTGCGGATGATAAAACAAAATCCGCAGCAACTCTCCTGCTGTATAACCTGCACCTCCTATGATTCCAACTTTAACCATTTATCAGATTTTGTTGTTGACCTTGCGGTAAATTTTCAGCGAGTTGGCCAAAATATTTGTAAAACCTTTTACATCTTCGGCCGACCATTCTTTCACGGTTTCACCATAATCACCAAAACCGGATTTCATCAAGTCGTGTTCAGATTCAATTCCCTGCAATTCAAAACGGTAAGGCAACAATTTCACGAACACTTTCCCGGTCACATTTTCCTGGGTAGCCTCAAGGAACGTTTCAATATTCCGCATTACTGGTTCCTGGTACATGGCCTCGTGCAGAAACATGCCGTACCAGTTGGCCAGTTGTTCTTTCCAGTAAGCCTGCCACTTGGTGAGGGTATGTTTTTCGAGCAGGTGGTGCGCTTTAATAATGATAAGCGGTGCCGCGGCTTCAAATCCTACCCGGCCTTTAATGCCAATAATGGTGTCGCCCACATGGATATCGCGGCCTATGGCGTATTCCGAAGCGATCTCTTCCAGAGCCTGAATGGTGGCTGGACCGCTGTCAAACAACTTGCCGTCGATGGTTTTCAGTTCGCCCTTTTCAAAACCCAGCTCAATATTTTTTTCTGCTTCAGTTTTCAGTTGACTTGGAAAAGCCTCGTTGGGCAACCCTTTATCGGAAGTAAGCGTTTCCTTGCCACCCACGCTGGTTCCCCAGATTCCCTGGTTGATGGAATACTGCATTTTTTCAAAATCATCTTCCACCCCATGTTTTTTCAGAAAGTCGATTTCCTCCTGGCGGCTGAGCATCAGGTCGCGAATGGGTGTAATAATTTCAATTTCGGGTGCCAGCACCTGAAAAGTGAGGTCGAACCGCACCTGGTCGTTGCCCGCACCAGTGCTGCCGTGGGCAATGTACCCGGCACCAATTTTTTTGGCGTATTCAATGGTGGCAATGGCCTGAAAAACCCGCTCAGAACTTACCGAAATGGGATAGGTGTTGTTTCGTAAAACATTGCCATAAACCATGTAGCGAATGCATTTTTTGTAGTACTCGCCGGTAACATCAAGCGTTACGTGTTCTTTGGCTCCGAGCCGGTACGCTTTTTCTTCAATAATTTTTAACTCGTCATCAGAAAAACCACCTGTGTTTGCAATGGCGGTATAAACTTCAAATCCTTTTTCTTCTTTTAAATACTTGACACAAAACGAAGTGTCAAGACCACCACTAAATGCCAAAACTAATTTCCTGCCCATAACATATTTTTTAAAAAAGAGTGACAGAAGTGCCAATTCCATCTTTAAAACTATCCATTTACGGAGTGATTATTAATTACTGTTTAATTATCAATTGACAATCCGTCACTCTTTAGTTTTTCCTTCTTTTACTGATTCTGATTTTTGCTTCTTAAAACCGTTTTTGGGTTTTAATTTTTGAACAATATCTAAAAGACTACGCTTACGAATGCTACCATTCTTTTTGCCAGTTTTTTCCCAGGCCGGATCATATAACATACCGGTACATAAACACTTGGTCCGGTCCATCCGCTCCAGGATATCGTAATTCACACACCCTTTGCAGCCATTCCAAAACTGGTCGTCGGTTGTTAATTCTGAAAATGTAACGGGCCGGTAACCCAGCTCATGGTTAATTTTCATCACGGCCAGTCCGGTTGTAAGGCCAAAAATTTTAGCCTCAGGATATTTTTTTCTTGAAAGCTGAAATGCCTTCCGTTTAATTTCTTTGGCAAGTCCGTAACCGCGGTACTCAGGCACCACTATTAAACCTGAATTGGCCACAAAACCTTTGTTTCCCCAGGATTCGATGTAACAAAACCCTGCAAATTTATCATCGTGCAATGCAATTACAGCCTTTCCATCAGTTATTTTCGATGCAAGGTATTCAAATGTTCTGCGTGCGATACCGGTTCCTCTTTGTTTCGATGCCTCATCGATGGCATCGTTAATTTCATCTACATATTTAACATGTTCCTCTCCGGCTACCAACACTTTTATGTTTTTTATCTCTTTCATCCCTACAATTTGTTTTTCAGTTTTGGCATAATCGATACCAGTGCATTAATCAAATCGTTTTTTGTAGTTCCCTCGCGCTGAATAATTAAAATTGTATCGTCGCCTGCAACGGTAGCTAAAATCTCCCATTTCCTCGCGCTGTCGATTACAACTGCCAAGCTGCTTGCGTATCCGGGCAGGGTTTTCATAACAGCCAGGTTGCCGGAAAACTGCAAACTCATAAAGCCGTCGGCAAGGTAATTTTCCCGAATCTGTCTTTTTCTGCTTTCGTTCTGACCATTTTCCGGGATTTCGTAAACATATCCCCTTACCGGATGTGGCACTTTTGCCACCTGCAAAAATTTCAGGTCGCGCGACAAAGTAGCCTGGGTTAAATCATATCCTCTGTGTTTTAAAGCGGCAAGCAACTCCTCCTGGCCATGTACTTTCCCCTTCGAAATTATTTTTCTGATTTCAAGCTGCCGCTGAACCCGGTTTTTCATTTCCAATAGTTGTTCCTTTTTAATTTAACCTGATCTAATTCAATGCATCGGTTAAACTTTCAACACAAAAAAATAATGTCATCTGTTTATTTAACTGTAACCATTTATTTTGCATTGAATAATTATACATTTTAGTTGCAAAATTATGCATTATTTTCAAAAAACAAACGAAAAATCAAGAAATATTATTAATTTTGTCGCGGTTATGAATGTGAATCCATCATATTAAACCTTTATGGGAAAGTTAAAAAGTATAATTTACAGGTAATACATTAAAATGCGTTTGAACCGTTTCGGGGCAAGCGCATTTTTTTAAACAGAGCGGTTAAAATGTTAAAAGTAAAACAAGCAAAACTCATTCTTGAAAACGGAACTGTCTTCACCGGGAAATCATTTGGAAGTAAAAAATCGATTGCCGGCGAAGTGGTTTTCTACACAGCCATGACGGGTTATCCCGAAAGTTTGACAGACCCGTCGTACACGGGCCAGATTCTGGTTTCAACCTATCCGATGATTGGCAATTACGGAGTGCCTCATGGCCACAAGGAAAATGGTATTCATAAATATTACGAGTCGAACAAGTTACACATCAGCGGGCTAGTAATTTCCGATTACTCTTTTGAATTCAGCCACTGGAATGCCGAAAAAAGCCTTTCCGACTGGCTGAAGGAATACAATGTTCCCGGCCTGTTCGATATCGACACCAGGGCATTGACAAAAATTTTACGCGACAAAGGTTCAATGCTTGGTAAAATTGAGTTTGAGGGGGAAGAAACTGATTTTTACGATCCCAACAAGGAAAACCTGGTGGCACGGGCAAGCTGCACTGAACGGGAGGTTTACGGTAACGGAGAAAAAAGAGTGGTTTTGATTGACTGCGGTGTAAAAAACAACATTATCCGCTGCCTGCTGAAAAGAGGAACAACCGTGATTCGCGTTCCGTGGAACTATGATTTCTCGAACGAAGATTACGATGGTGTATTTATTTCCAACGGACCGGGCGACCCGGCCATGTGCGAAGAAACAGTGCAAAATGTGCAAAAAGCCATTGGGAGCGAAAAACCGGTAATGGGCATTTGCCTGGGCAACCAGTTACTGGCACGAGCCGCCGGAGCCGATACCTACAAACTGAAATTCGGACACCGCAGCCACAACCAGCCGGTAATTCTCCAGGGAACCGACAGGTGTTTTATCACTTCGCAAAACCACGGGTTTGCAGTTGCCACCGAAACACTACCCAACGACTGGCAACCTTTATTTACCAATGCCAACGACAATACCAACGAAGGGATAAAACACAAAACGAAACCGTTTTTCTCGACACAATTTCACCCTGAAGCCTCAAGCGGGCCAACCGACACAGAGTTTTTATTTGATGATTTTATTGACAGCATCAAAAAAGATTAATCAATATTCGAAATTCAGACAACTATCATGATAAATAAAAAGATAAAAAAAGCAATTATCCTCGGGTCAGGAGCACTTAAAATCGGCGAAGCCGGGGAATTTGACTACTCGGGATCGCAGGCATTAAAAGCGCTGAAAGAAGAAGGAGTTGAAACCGTTCTAATCAATCCAAACATTGCCACCATTCAAACCTCGAAAGAGATTGCCGACAAAATTTATTTCCTTCCGGTTACTCCCTTTTTTGTGGAAGAAATTATTAAGAAAGAAAAGCCCCAGGGGATTTTACTCGCGTTTGGTGGACAAACTGCCCTCAACTGCGGGGTAAAATTATTCGAAGCCGGAGTGCTGAAAAAATACAATGTCGAAGTGGTGGGGACACCGGTACAATCGATTATTGACACCGAAGACCGCGATATTTTCCGACAAATGCTCGGCGAAATCAACGTAAAAACCCCGCAAAGCATTGCCGCTTCCAATATGGAAGAAGCCCATGCTGCCGCACAAAAAGTAGGGTTCCCTATTATTGTAAGGGCAGCATATACTCTCGGAGGCTTGGGCAGTGGTTTTTGCGAAAACGAAAAGGAGCTGGAAAACCTGGCCTCAAAAGCTTTTTCATATTCACCCCAAATTCTTATTGAAGAATCGATTAAAGGTTGGAAAGAGGTCGAATATGAGGTTGTGCGCGACCAGTTCGACAACTGCATTACGGTTTGCAACATGGAAAATTTCGACCCGCTGGGTATTCACACGGGCGAGAGTATTGTAGTGGCTCCGTCGCAAACACTCAACAATTCAGAATACCACAAGCTGCGGGAAATTTCAATCAAAATCATTCGTCGTGTAGGCGTTATTGGCGAATGTAACGTGCAATTCGCGCTCGACCCGCACTCCGAAGATTACCGTGTAATTGAAGTCAATGCACGCCTCTCCCGCTCTTCGGCACTGGCATCGAAAGCAACCGGTTATCCGCTGGCATTTGTTGCTGCCAAACTGGGACTTGGTTACGGATTGCACCAGCTCAGAAATTCGGTAACCAAAGTGACCACCGCCGCTTTTGAGCCGGCACTGGATTACTGCGTGGTTAAAATTCCACGCTGGGATCTCAACAAATTCATCGGCGTTTCCAAAAACATTGGGAGTTCCATGAAAAGTGTGGGCGAAATTATGGCCATCGGCCGTACATTTGAAGAAGCCATTCAAAAAGGCATTCGCATGGTGGGCCTCGGAATGCATGGGTTTGTAGCCAACAAAGAAGAAATTAATATTGAAGAAATTGAATCGGAACTTGCCTACCCGACCGACCGCCGGATTTTTGCCATTGCAGAAGCTTTCAACAAAGGTTATTCAATAGATGAACTTTGCGAAAAAACCAAAATCGACCGCTGGTTTTTATACCGCCTCAAAAACATTTTCAAGATAAAGAATGAACTTGAAAAAATTAACCGACTCGGGGTATTCCGACTTCCAGCTTGCCCGTCTGGTATTTGAAAGCCCCAATGAAAAAATCCAGGAAGATTTGCTGAAAGTGAGGGCATACCGCAAAACGAAAGGCATTGTACCGGTGGTGAAACAAATTGACACACTTGCCGGTGAATATCCTGCACTGACCAATTACCTTTATCTCACATACAACGGAGAGGAAAATGACATCGAATTTTTCAACGACAATAAATCGGTGATTGTGCTGGGATCGGGAGCATACAGAATTGGCAGTTCGGTAGAATTCGACTGGTGCAGCGTAAATGCAATCAATTCCATAAAAAAAGAAAACTACCGCTCGGTGATGATCAATTACAACCCCGAAACGGTAAGTACCGACTACGACACCTGCGACCGGCTCTATTTCGACGAGCTCACTTTTGAACGGGTGATGGACATTATCGACCTGGAGAATCCTTACGGGGTAATTATTTCGATGGGCGGCCAAATACCTAACAACCTGGCCATGAAATTGCACAGCCAGGAGGTTCCGGTACTGGGAACTTCACCAATAAAAATCGACAATGCCGAGGATCGTGAAAAATTCTCTTCACTGCTCGATAAATTAAAAATCGACCAACCCCGCTGGGCAAAGCTTTCCACCTTCGATGAAATTTACAAGTTTACCGATGAAGTTGGCTACCCTGTGCTCATTCGCCCCTCTTATGTTCTTTCCGGTGCGGCCATGAATGTGGTTTCGAACCCTGAACAACTGGAGCATTTGCTCCAGATGGCTGCCAATGTTTCGAAAGAACACCCGGTGGTGGTAAGCGAATTTATTGAGGAGGCCAAAGAAATTGAAATCGATGCCGTGGCCCGCGAAGGAGAAATTATTGCTTATGCCATTTCGGAACACGTGGAGTTTGCCGGTGTTCACTCGGGCGATGCAACCATCGTTTTCCCGCCACAGAAACTGTACATTGAAACCATCAGGCGGGTGAAAAAAATTGCACGACAAATCGCCCAGGGACTGGAAATAACGGGGCCGTTCAATATGCAGTTTCTTGCAAAAGACAACGATATAAAAGTTATTGAGTGCAACCTGAGGGCATCGCGCAGTTTCCCGTTCGTGTCGAAAGTAATGAAATTGAACCTCATTGAAATAGCTACAAAAGTAATGTTGGGCGTACCAGTTGCAAAGCCGGACAAATCGCTTTTTGAACTTGATTATGTAGGCGTAAAAGCACCGCAGTTTTCATTTTCGCGATTGCTGAATGCCGACCCGGTGTTGGGCGTGGATATGGCTTCAACAGGCGAAGTGGCCTGCATTGGAGAAACCTACTACGAAGCCATTCTTAAGTCGATGCTTTCGGTAGGTTACAACATTCCGATAAAAAATATACTCATCTCATCAGGTCCGTCACGTTCAAAAGTGGAACTACTGAAAAGTGCGCAGATGTTGACGCAGAGAGGATACAACCTTTTTGCTACTGAGGGAACCCACAAGTTTTTCATGGACAACGGCATCAACAACACACTGCTCAACTGGCCCGACGAAGAAGACCGGTATCCGAATACCATTGAATACATTAAGAAGAAAAAAATCGATTTGGTAATAAATATTCCGAAAAACTATACCAAACGCGAGTTGAAAAACGGATACCAGATTCGAAGAAATGCAATTGATTTCAACATTCCGTTAATTACAAACGCCCGGGTTGCCAGTGCATTTATATACGGAATCTGTAAATATGAACTGAAGGATATTTCGATAAAAAGCTGGGATGAGTATTAAACTCAGGATTATAATCAATTGAGTAACACCTTCAACTGTACGGGTTTTTCATTGGGCAAAAAGTGATGTCCGTTTTCATCGTAAGACAGGAAGGTAATTTTTACTTTCCAATGGTTTCAAAGAACAATAACAAAAATAATCGTATTTTATTTAGAATTAATGATTTTTCGGGAACTACATGCGTAATTAAAAATAATAAAACACTATATATCAATTATTTATGTTATATAGAATCAATATAAATAAATATTTGTGCTGATTATCAGTGTTTTAGTTATGGAGTTAAAATTAGCTATTCGTGCATTTTTCTCAACTTGGGTTAAGCATTAGTATATTTGAAAAGGTGCCTGTAAATCAATTATTTGAAAATGAAAGTTACAAAAATAACCTGTACTCCGATTACAATCAACTGAAAATGTTTGACTTATAACCGGGCAGTAGTGATCTTATTTAGTTAATTGGATAAATTCCGGTTTTTTACCTGCGGTTCAATACAGCATCCTCGCCTTAATCGTGTGTGGAATTTTTTTGAGTTCCCGAAGTATGGTTTTGCTCATGTCGCTTTCGGTGTCCACAATCACGTAACCGATGTCGGCATCGGTTTGCAAATACTGCGAGGCAATGTTGATGCCTTTGGTGGTAAACACATCGTTGATGTCTTTCAGCAAGCCCGGCACATTTTTATGAATGTGCAGGAACCGTTGTTTTTCGCGGTTGGAAAGCAGTGATATTTGCGGGAAGTTTACCGCGCCGATGGTGGAACCGTTATCGCTGTAACGAATGAGTTTCTCGGCCACTTCCTTCCCGATGTTTTCCTGCGCTTCCGTGGTGCTTCCTCCAATGTGCGGCGTAAGAATGACGTTGTCGAATTGCTGCAGTTCGGAATGAAATTTTTCGTTGTTCGAGGCCGGTTCTTCCGGGAAAACATCGGCGGCTGCACCGGCCAGGTGTCCGCTGCGGAGCGCTTCGGCCAGCGCCGGGTAATCCACTACTGTACCGCGCGAAGCATTAATCAGAAGCGCACCTTTCTTCATTTTTGAAAGCTGATCTTTGGAAATCATTTTGCGCGTGCTTTCCGTATCCGGAACGTGCAGCGTAACCACGTCCGAAATTTTCAGCAAATCGTCGAGCGAATTGCAGGGATGTGCTTTTCCCAGGCAAAGTTTCTTCTCGATATCGTAAAAATAAACATTCATCCCCAGCGATTCGGCCAGGATGGAAACCTGCGAACCAATGTGTCCGTAGCCAATAATCCCGATGTTTTTATCCCGGACCTCAAAAGAATTTTTGGCCGATTTCAGCCATTCGCCCCGGTGCGCTGCTGCGTTTTTTGAAGGTACTCCGCGTATCAGCAAAATGGTTTCGGCAAGTACCAGTTCGGCCACCGAGCGGGTGTTGGAAAAAGGAGCGTTAAAAACTGGAACTCCCTTTTGTTTGGCAGCTTTCAGATCCACCTGGTTGGTACCGATGCTGAAACAACCCACGGTAAAAAGTTTCCTTGCTTTTTTCAGCACCTTTTCCGTGAGCTGCGTTCGCGAGCGGATGCCAATCATGTGCACATCTTTTATTTTTTCTTCCAGTTCTGCTTCATCAAGCGCCGTTTTCAGGTATTCCACATTGTTGTAACCCGCTGCATTCAGGCTTTCAACCGATGAAAGGTGGATGCCTTCGAGCAATAAAATTTTAATGAATTTTTTGTCAAGCGAAAATTTTTTAGCCATAGTTTCCGGTTTTTTTTCAAAAATACAATTGATGTTGGATAAATAACTGCCTTCCTCGGATTTTTTATGGCAGGTTTTGTTAAATTAGCAAATCGTCGGCGTCGCTCTGAGCGACACCGACGATGACTCGTTCAAAACAATTATTACCATGCAATTTGAAAAGGAACACATTTACCATATTTACAACCAGGGCAACAACCGCCAGAAAATTTTCTTCGACCGCGAAAATTACCTGTACTTTTTAAGAAAAGTAAAGACTTACATTTTGCCCTATACCGATATAATTGCGTGGTGTTTGATGCCCAATCATTTTCATTTAATGGTGTTGGTAAATTATGAAGAATTACCTATTGACAACGAGGGGCATTCCCAAACCGACGGCGTCGCTTCGAGCGACACCGTCGGTGAGGAAATGCGAAAAATGCGAACTTTTAATGATTCGATAGGTATAATGCTACGTTCCTATACAAATGCAATCAACAAAATGCATAACAGGAGCGGAAAACTTTTCAGAGAAGGCACCAAAGCTGAATGCATTACCTGCTCCGATGGGATTACTCCTTCATTTTACAACACAAGCTCAGGCACGCAAATCAATATTACCGATTCTGAAAAGCAATACCCGGAATTGTGTTTTCATTACATTCATCAGAATCCGGTAAAAGCGGGTTTGGTGCAGAAAACAACTGACTGGGAGTTTTCTTCAGCACGTGATTATGCCGGTTTTAGAAACGGGAAGTTGGTGAATAAAGAAGTGGCCCGGAAATATATCATCAATATAAATTTTGCCTAAAAAAAGCGAGGGCTTCGCTTGTTGCGAAACCCTCGCTCGTTGTTGGCTGACCGACGGCGTCGCTTCGAGCGACACCGTCGGTTTTTCGGTTTTTACAAAAGTGTTATACCGTTTTTTCAATATTCCATACAAATGCACGAACCCCGACTTCCTTATTAATTTCGTCGAGCTTTTTTACTGCTTCCAGTAAAGTGTCCACTTTTTCATCGGGAATCATTGTAAGAGCGGCCGAATTCATTTCGGGCCAGGTGTGGGTGCCCATACGCGGTTCGCCGGTATTGGTCCCCTTTCCCTTTACTTCACTAAACCAGGTGTATCCTCTTATGCCCAGGTGATCGAACATATAATCCACACGGTCGGTATTGGTTTGGTTGAATACTATCATTACTGCTTTCATTTATTTATATTTTTAATTTAACAGTTCAACAACAGGAAAAACTATTCCAAAAACTTGATGTGTTTGTATACTTCCTGTTTTTTATTTCTTTCCCCGTGACGCGACAAAACGGCATAAATAGCAGGGATAAGCACCAGGGTTACCATCGTAGAGAAAAATAAACCGCCTACTACGCTTATACCAAGAGGGCTCCATATTTCGGAACCTTCGCCTCTGCTTAACGCCATGGGTAACATACCCAGCATGGTAGTCATAGCCGTCATCAGTACCGGGCGCAAACGCGATTTCCCTGAAACCACAATAGCTTCATTAAGCTCAAGGCCCCTGTCGCGCATTAGATTAATAAAATCTACCATTACAATCCCGTTTTTAACTACAATACCGATGAGCAAAACGGCCCCCATACCTGCGATAATGCTTAAGGTAGTTTCGGTCAAAAACAAAGCCAGGAATACCCCTGTAAAAGAAAATGGAATAGCAAACATGATAATGAATGGCTCTAAGAACGATTCAAACTGGGAGGCCATGGCAATAAAAACCAGGACAATACCCAGAAGTAAAAGAAGGCCGAGATCACTGAAAGATTCCTGTTGGTCTTCATACGCACCTCCAACGTACGTCATAACACCCGGAGGGATTGAAATGCTTTCCATTTCGGTTTTTACACTCTCGGCCAGTTGCCCCAGCGGAACCCTGTCAGGTGTTAAAGAGACAGTTACCATACGTTGCCTGCGTTTGTGTTCAATATTTGGCGGCGACCAGTATTCCTTAATCTCTCCCAATTCTGCAAGCATGATTTCATTGCCGGCAGGCGAAACAATGGTGAGTTCTTCGATTTTTGACACAGAACTGCGGAACTCTTCTTTTAACCGGATACGAATATCATATTCTTCCCCTTCTTCTTTAAATTGTGAAGCTATCAATCCACTGACGCGATTACGAAGGAACATAGCTACCTGGGTGGAAGTCAACCCGTGTAATGCCAGTTTTTCCCTGTCCATAACAAACTGTAACTCGGGTTTTTCCGGTTTCCGGCTGATTTGAACGTTGGCGGCTCCCGGTATGGCCGAAACCTTTTGCTTGATATCTTCTGCCAAAGCAGTGGTAACATCGAAATCGTACCCGTAAATTTCAATATCTATCGTATTCTCGGTAAGTGCTGACCCAGCTCCTCCTGAGGTACTAACCGTAGCTGTGATCACTTCCGGTATCAAGGCAAGTTCTTCACGCAAAACGCGTGCAAGTTCCCACACATCCCGTTCTCGTTCACTTCCGGGTTTCAACCGCATAGTAATATCTATTATATTGCTGGCGGCCTCCGAAAACATAGAGCTTATCCCTCCTTCTTCGTCTGCCCCTGAAGAAGTAGAGACCAGCGTTGCTTCCGGTATCTTTTCGGCAATTATTCCTTCCACGTATCTGGCCACTTTCATGGTTTCTTCTACCCGTAGCCCGGTTTGCAGTTCTATGGTTGCAGTGAGCTGGTCCTGGTCGCTTTCGGGCATAAACTCGGTATCAATATAATTTAACAAAAATAATGATAAAACAAAAACGGCCAGCGAGGTTAGAATTGTAAAGGCTTTATGCCTTAAAATCCATCGTAGCGTTTTGGAATAAATATCATCAATTTTATTCAAAATCTTTTCACTGATATTGCTTAAAGTGAACCGGCGGGTTGAATTACCTGAAGACCTTAAACGAAGCATCAAGGAAGAAAGCAGGGGGGTTAACGTTATAGCGGCAATTGTTGAAGTAACAACCGTAATAGTAACTATCCAGCCCAACTGGTTAAAGAAAATGCCTGTAAGTCCCGAAACCAGGGTAAGTGGGAAAAAAACCGCCACAATAACCAGCGTAGTGGCAATAATAGCCAGCCAAACTTCATTAGTAGCATAAATAGCTGCATCACGGGGGGCAGTTCCCCTTTCAATATGGCGTGTAATATTTTCCAAAACCACGATGGCATCATCTACTACCATTCCAATCGCTATTGCAAGAGAAGAAAGCGCAATGATGTTAATGGAATTACCAGTAATGAAAAGGTAAATAAAAGCAACGACGAGTGAAATAGGTATGATAATGGCGACAATGAAGGTAGCTCTCCACCTTCCGAGAAAAAACAGGATAACCAGCACAATAGCCAGTAATGCCCACAATAATGTTTGTGTAAGGTTGGAAATTGACCTTTGAATGAAATCTGATGAGTCAACAATTACTTCCATTTTAATATCTGGAGGAAGGTCGTTTTGAAGAGTTTTAATCATTTCTTTCACTTCGCTGGCCACTTTGACGGTATTGGCTCCCGACTGCTTCATAACGAACATTCTTACACCTTGTTTCCCATTTATTCGTTGGACGAGAGATACGTCACGAAGCGAATCCCTGACAGTAGCAACATCCCTTATATAAACAGGTTTACCAGCCATGTTGCCGACAACCAGGTTTTCTATCATTTCACTCGTTGAAAATTCACCCCTCACCTGCAACTGGTAGTCAATATCTCCCATTTTTACACTCCCCGAAGGAAGGTTACTATTTTCGGCGGCAATAACATTTCCTAACTGCTCCACAGTCAGATTGTATGCGTCGAGCAATTTAGGATCGGACTCTACATAGACAATCCTCTGTGGACTACCGGCAAGGCCAACTGTGCCCACTCCCTCAATCCGGTTCAATGGATTAATAATTTTCTCGTCCAGTATTTTTTCCAGGCCCGGGTAACTTTCGTCAGCCGTTATCGCATAAAAAATAACAGGAAACATACTGGTGTTAAACTTGAATATCGTGGGCCTGTCCACTTCCTCCGGCAGAACAGAGATAATCCGGTCTACCGCATCGCGTATGTCATTGGCTGCCTCGTCCAAATTGGAGCCCCATTCAAATTCAAGGGTAACCTGTGATACATTATCCTCTGAAGTTGAAGTAATCTCTTTCAGGTTGTCCACCGCGTTAAGGGCGTTCTCAAGTGGGTCTGTAATATTGGTTTCTATTTCTGAAGCATTAGCTCCCGGATAAGAAGTAATTACCGAAATATATGGGGGGTCCATCTCTGGAAACAAATCAATGGGGACCTGCATCAGTGAAAAAATACCCATCACAACTACTGCCACAAAAATAAGAATGGTAGTAATTGGTTTGTTTACAGCATTTTTGTATATACTCATAATGTTTTCCTTTCAGTGTTCTAAAATTGTAATAAAATTAACCTTCAACCACTTGAACGGGAACCGCGTCAACCAGGCGGGCCTGGCCGCTTACAATTATATTATCTCCTGGTTCCAGGTCATCCGAGAAAACTTCAATATTTTCATCGTACCGTTCCCCAATAGTGACAGACACACGGCGGGCCACTCCATTTTCTTCTTTAAACAGGTAGCGTTCGTTTGAGCCCTGCAACTTAAGCACGGCTATGCTGGGCAAAAGGAGAGTCTCCTCTTTACCGAGATTAAAAGCAGCCCTTGCAAACATACCCGGGCGTAGCAACCCTTCACGGTTATTTATGACAATTTCTACATTAAAAGTCCGGTTGATTGCGTCAACAGTTGGGTGGACACGTTCGATACGGCCTGTAAAAACTTTATCCGGATAAATGTCAGCCTTTATTTTAGTCTCCTCCCCTTCTTCTATTTTGGGGAAGTGTTTTTCTGAAACCGGGACAATGGCTTTTAAACGGTTGATTTGAACAATGGAAAGAACAGCGGCTTTTCCTGTCGGTGTGGTGGGTGCGCCGGAGTACATCTCGCCGGGTTCGAAATAGCGGCCTGATACTACTCCGTTAAAAGGTGCCAGCAACTGAGTATTTTCTTTCAGAAATTCTACGTTTGATTTGGCCACTTCGTATTGAGTTTTTACCTGGTCGTACTGTTGTTGCGCAACACTTCCGTATTGCTTAAGGGTATCGAGGCGATTGAAATCGGCTTTCAGGTTTTGAAGTTGTACTTCGGCCTGGTGCAACTGGGTTTTATCCATTTGTACCAGCAGGGTACCTTTGGTTACCCTGTCGCTAACATCAACAAAAATATTTTCAATACGGCCGGGTTGCGCCGGTACCATGTGCACTTCTTCGTAAGCTTCGAGTGTTGCCGGGTATTCTACCGAGCGGGCAACAACCTGGGGTTGCAGTTTTATAACTTCAACCGGTTCTTTTTGCTGCTCATTGCCGGCAGCTGAAGTTTCTTCCTGCTTGCCTTGCGAGCACGAAGCAAGCACGGCAACTGCCAGGGTGAATAAAAATGTTAAAATGCGATTCTGTTTCATCTGATTATTCTTTAATTGTTAATTACTTCTCCGGTGAGTGTATTGAGTTCGTTTTGTGCTTTCAGCACTTCCAGCATAGAGTTCAGGTATTCGGTTTCGGCCTGCAGGTAGTTGTTGTCGGCAGTTGTAAGTTCAATCCCCGAAATCATTCCCTGCTCATATTTTCGTTTTATGTTTTCGTAAACCCTGCGGGCAACCTCCACATTTTTTTGCTGGGTTTCAAAACTTTCGTAAGCGCTTCGCAGGTTAAACTGAAGTTCTTTGTACTGAATGGAAAGCTGATCCCCGAGCAGGGCTTTATTGTTTCGTGTGGTTTCCAGGTCAATTTTTGCCTGCCTTACCTGCGAGCGCCTTTCGCCACTCGAGAAAATCGGAATGTTCATTTGTAACCCAACCATGTGTTTTGGCGACATGTCGAATGCAGGTTTTAATATTTTTTCAGTGTAATTGTAATAACCCGAAAGTGTTGGCAGGTAATTGGCCTGTTGCATTTTTATCTGCTTTTCGGTCATCTGTTCCTGAACGTTCATTAGCTGATAATCGATGTTTTCAGTTACTTCGAAAGAAGTATCCATCAGCAGTTCGGCTGTGTTTTTTTCGTCCATTATTTCCGAAAGGGTTTCGGTAAGCTCCAGTTCGGTTTCTGCCGTAACTCCCAGCTGCACTCTCAGCAGGTTTTTAGTCATTTCGTATTGGCGTTCGGCCGATTTCAGTGCGTTGTCGAGCGAGTTTACCTGAACCGAAAGCTGGTCGAGTTCCAATTGTTCAATCATTCCCACTTTTACCATGGGTTCGGTTTTGCGGTAAATTTCACGCAGGTTGGCAATATTGGTTTCCAGTATTTTTACTGATTCTTCTGAAAGCAAAACAAGGTAGTAGCCTTCAATAACCTGGCTCACAATATCCTGTTTTGTTTTTACCTGGTTTTTTTGGGCAAGCTTTTCCGCAAGTTTTGCAGTTTGTATTCCCACAATGTAACCGCCGTTAAAAAGCAGTTGGTTCACATTCAGGTTAAAATTACTGGTAGGTTTAATCGGAATTTTAGACGGCTCCTGGCTTTCATCAAACTGAATGCTTATATCTGCACCCAAAGCATTAGAATAATCAACTGTAGCATTTATCTGCGGCAACCCGGCTGCAATAGTTGCCCAGAGTTGTTCCTGTGACTGGTCAATGGCCAGCCCCGAATTTTTGATGGTCCGGTTGTAGTTGAGGGCATACTCTTTGGCCGCTTCCAGGTCGAGCGAAAGCTTCTCCTGCGCATTTATTCCGCCAAAAAGCATGAATCCCAAAACCAGAGTAAAAATCTGTTTTCTTCTCATAGCACATTGTTTTGTTTTCTTGTTATCTGTATTCATTTTTTTTTAAATGTTTCAAAATATTATTATTCATCCAGCATCGAATCGATGAGTTCAATTCCTTTTTTGGTTGAAATGCCCCGCATAAAGTTAATAGTGAGGTTTTGGAATACGTCAGTGTAATTGAATTCATCGCGTGGAAAAATCTCTTCATTGGCCAGCAGGTTCATCTGCTCATGGAAAAGTTGTGAAACAACCTGAATGTTAATATCTTCCCTGAACAGCCCTTCTTTTATTCCTTTCTTTAGCAATTCATTTGTCAGCATGAAGCCTTCTTTTTCATTTTCTTCCTTAATATTTTTCCAGGTGCTGTTGTAAAATTTTTCCATATCCCGAAAAAACACCGGATTAATGGCGTTCATGGCTTTAATTCCTTCCTGCATAAACGAGAAAATGGTTTCAATCACATTCGTCGATGTAGCAACAATTTCCTGATTTTTTGCATTGTGTTTTTGTTTTATACTTTTAAGACATTCGTGTACCAATTCGTTTTTGTCCTTAAATATCTCGTAAACAGTACGTTTCGATATTCCCAACACCGCCGCAATCCCGTCCATGGTTACATTCCTGATTCCATAGTGGAAAAATTGCCGTGTGGCTTTTTCTACTATTCTCTGTTGTATATCCATCTTGTTTTTATCAGGGCGCAAACATAGAAAAAAAACTATAAACACTACCAAAGTTTTCTGTGAAGTATCTGATTTTTTCGGCAAATGGAGAATTGTTAATGTAGGGTTAAGTGTAATTCTCACGCTATTGTCTTGAGAAAAAGGGAAGGGCTATTTAGTTCTTCCTTTTTTCTTTATATTTGGGATAGATTACTGTTTTATAAAATTAAAAGAAAAGTTATGTACAACAAACTTATCACCAACATACGTCCTTTAGGATTTGCCTGGCAGACCAGCGATCCGTTTCTGTTTTGCATTCATCATAACGACAAGTATCCCAAAGGCAATAACGAAATGGGTCCGGATGCTTCGTTGGCCGGGAGAAATATAGGACAAGATTTCACAGTAAAAGATGGCTGGCGCATGTACCATGGTGAAACCGTTCCGGGGTTTCCAGAACACCCGCACCGCGGATTTGAAACCATTACCGTGGTGCTGAAAGGATTCGTTGACCATTCGGATTCGTTTGGTGCAGCCGGTCGCTACGGTGACGGCGATGTGCAGTGGATGACAGCCGGCGCAGGCCTCCAGCACGCCGAAATGTTTCCGCTGGTTCACAAGGACAAACCCAACCCGCTGGAGCTTTTCCAGATATGGCTGAACTTGCCGAAAGCCAAAAAGTTTGCCGAGCCTTTTTACAAGATGCTGTGGGCGGAGGATATCCCGGTTCATGAATCAAAGGATGAGCAAGGGTTAACCTCAAAAATAACCGTCATTGCCGGCGAATTTGGAAATGCTAAAGCGCCGGCTCCTGCTCCGGATTCGTGGGCAGCCGATCCGAAGAATGAGATTGGCATTTGGTTGATAGAGATGGAGCCCGGAGCCTTTCTAAAGGTACCGCCGGTTTCCCTCGAATCCCGCCGCTCACTCTATTTTTACCGTGGCTCGGGAATCAACATAGCCGGGGTGGATGTGAAGCCTTACAACGAGGTGGAATTGCTGGCCGACCAGCCGGTGAAGCTGAAGAATGGTTCGGAAAAAGGCTACCTGCTCATGCTGCAGGGCCGCCCCATCAACGAACCCGTTGTGCAACACGGCCCGTTTGTGATGAACAATGGAGCCGAAATCCAACAAGCCTTTCTGGATTACCGTAAAACGCAATTCGGCGGCTGGCCGTGGGAACGCCATGACAACGTGCATCCCCGCGAGGCAAGAAGGTTTGCCAGATATGAGGATGGGAGCGAGGAACAACGCTAAAATACCAAACCTCCTTCCCGCTGGCTCTGAGCCTTTGGGAAGGAGCTGGTACCCGTCTCAGCACGTAGTACGACCTTGGGTTTTATTCAATTTCCTGCAATTCCACCTTAACGTATTCTATGGAAGCGGTTGCATCTATCGTTTGGTTATCTTCGGTGGTGAGGGTGTAGCTGAGCTCTATACGGGTACTGAATTCAGTATCTGTTTAACTAAAGTGAATACCCAATGTAAAATGCCATGCGGTAGCCTTGATTGAGGTATTTCCGTTATTTACTATGTGGACAAAATCAAACCCGGCGTGTAAACTTCCAAAAGGCTGAAACACCACTAAGTGGTTTCAGAAGTTGGGTGCCGGATAGCCTTCCACAGGCTTCTGGTCAGGCATTTCATGCATTCGCCAGCCTTTGGTCCAGGCTCTTTCGTAGTGCAAAATCATCCCGAAAAGGGAAATATCAGCTACCAACACCGGACCGGCTGCAAAGTAGTATCCGGTAGGTTCCTCAATTTCTCCAAGATTATCCGCGGAAGCGTTATATTTAAAGTATTGAAAAGAAAAACATATGGTTAACAGGGATGTGGATTACTTCATTCTTAAGATTTACAATTTACACGCTAATAAGTATCCGTTTTTGTGATGAACCAAAATTGTTAATAAAATGGTACGCCTGAATTCACCTTTCTTTCGATAAAACGAAAGCAAAAATTTTTTTATTTAAAAAAATATCTATTTTTGTACCATAAAACAATTTTAGTACAAAAAGAACATGAGCATAGATTCTACTAAAGATTCAATATTGCGGGTTGCAAACCAACTGTTTAGCCGGTTCGGGTTTCACAAAACCTCTATGGACGAAATCGCAAAGGTTGCACGCAAAGCCAAAGGCTCGTTATACTACCATTTCGTTAGTAAGGAGGATTTATTCAGGGAGGTAATTTTAAAGGAAATTACTCATCTTAAAAGCCAACTGGGAGTTATTACTAAAAATTCTGATTTGGATGCTTCTCAAAAGCTGCGTAGCTATCTGGTCAAAAGAATGGAAATCCTTAATTCAACAGCAAGTTACCATGAGACGTTAAGAGCCGATTTTTTTGAGCACTTCCACTTTATTGACGACCTCAGAATTGATTTAGATACGTGGGAAAAGGAAAATCTGAAAAAGAT
>NZ_JBSQIC010000021.1:0-50109 GCF_055108615.1 Tangfeifania sp.
AGCAAAAAATTGGCTGCCAGATCGTATTGAAGCGGCAGCCCGCGGGTAGCTGTAACCAATATGGTTGGTTTGAAAGCCATGTAGTTTAACGTGATAAAACGAAAAACGTAACCGCCCGCGAGGTAAATGGTCTGGATTTCAGTTTTAAGGTTGTAATTGTTGAGGTTGGCCCTGTAGTCATTTTTCAGCAGTTTGGGAATGGAGAGGCTCACATAATAATTTTCTTCGTAGAGAAACGCGCCAAGTCCAAAATTGGGCATAAATTTCAAGTCCACATCCGCGCCAAATGCGGGGTCGTATTCACCATCGGGATATAATTCATATTGAGTAAGCGGATTTTTGTAGTTGATGAAACCGGCTTTCAGCCCCATGCGCAGACGGGTTCGCGGGGTCAGGGCAATTTCGTAAGCGTAATCGCCAAAATGCTCAGTTTATTTTCCAGTCCATACCTGTCGTTGGCTACGTTCAGCCCCAAACCCACTTTTCTGTTGTTGGTAGGGGAATGAAATGAAAAAACCTGCGTGAGCGGTGACCGGTCGATGCCCGTCCATTGCTTGCGCACCAGCGTGGAAAATCCGATTTTTTCCCACATCCCCGCGTAGGCCGGATTAACGGGCTGCATGTTGAACATGTATTGGGTATAAATGGGTTCATACTGCCCGAAACTTCTTGCTGACATCAAGAGCAACAGCAGTAATGAAACAAACAAATGTTTAACCCGGTTTCCCATTTTTTCAGCAATTAAAGCGGTGAAAACTACTAATTTAAACGGACATAGACAATAGCAGGGGAAAATTATTCATGCTGAACCACCAGGCCTAATAATATTGCCTTCAAATAGTTAAGCTGGCGATTGTATCTTTGCAAATCTACCGGTAAACAAACCGTATGGGTTAGCTGTATAACTGACAACCTGCAGGATGATACAATAAACAACAGAGGAATGTATTGAATCTTAAAATTTTATTGTTTTCGCGCAGAACCCGCAGATAAACGCTGATTTTTTATAAATTTCTGCGAAAATCAGCACAATCCCAGCCTGCGCCTGGCAGGAGCGGGAGTTTTTTTAGATATGAATGCAGGCATTCATTTAATTTTTTACTATACATTTATGGAAGACCAACACCAGCAAAAAAACAAAACCGCCAGCGATGAAACAACTCCGGGACCCGGCAGTAATTTTACGCCACTGCCCGGGCACGAACATTTTGAGGCCACCACTCAAATAATTATTGCTGAAATCCTGCGGCGAAAACTGCCGTTTGAGATCATCGATGCGGACAATAACCTGATTTCAGTAACGTACCGCAGCAAAGAATACATTATTCACGAAGGCACCATTTCGGATGCCAACAGCCTGATTGCCTACTGGATTTCAAACGACAAATGGATGACCCGTCAATTCCTGCAGCGAAACGGAATCAGCCATGCCAAAGGCATTTTGCTGGAGCGCGGTTTTCTTCCCGCCCAGCTCGATGCTGTTCAACTTCCGGCAGTGGTAAAGCCTGTTGATACCGACCACGGAATTGGCGTGAGCACGAACCTGCAAAGCCGGGATGAGGTGATGAAGGCAGTTGAAAACGCATTTCAGTATTCCGGGAAAGTGATTGTGGAAGAATATTTTCCCGGCAGGGAATACCGCTTCCTGGTGATTGACGATAAAGTGCGGGCAATTGCCTACCGCGAGCCGGCCAATGTTACAGGCGACGGCAGGCAAACCATTCAGCAGTTAATCGACCGGAAAAATGTGGGGCGCGGAACCGATTACAGGCATCCGCTGCTGAAAATTGTTGCCGATGAAGAGGTGCAAAGACACTTAAATGCCAATTCGTTAAACCTGGATTCGGTTTTGAAACAAGGCGAAAAAGTGTATTTGCGAAAAAATTCAAATCTGAGCACCGGTGGCGACAGCATCGACATCACCGACGAAATGCCTTCGTTTTATAAAGATGTTGCCGTCAAGGCAGCGCAGTCGGCAGGCCTGAAAATTGCCGGCATCGATATTATCATTCAGGATATTGACACAGCTCCGGCACCCGGCAATTACATTGTGGTGGAGCTGAATGCCCCGGCAATGCTGTCGATGCACGATTTTCCGTATATCGGGAAAAACCGCCATGTGGAGAAATATGTGCTCGATGTAATCCTAAGTTCAAAATGAAAACCGGTTTTTCTTATTTTTTACCCCGCCCCAGGGGGTGAAATAAGAAATAATACCCCGGTCGGATGGCGGGAATTTTTCAACTTTAAAGAAATGGGTCAAAATAGAATTATCATTAAGTTATCCCGTTAATCCAAAATGAATAAAGGCAATTCGCGAATGAAATTGTTATTTTGTTACTCTAACATATTTGAGAGAAAAAATGAATGATAAGAATGCCTGAAACAGACAAAAAACCGGAAATAACGCATAAATCGCAATTGACAGAATATTTCGGGCAGGGGTGCAAACCGCCCGGAGAATGGAGCATCGGCACTGAGCACGAAAAGTTTCTGTTTTATAAAAATGACTCCCGGCGCATCAGCTACTTCGGCGAACTCGGGATACGTACCATTTTTAAACACCTGCAAAATAATGGCTGGCAACCGGTTTGGGAAAAGCAAAATGTGGTGGGGCTCAAAAAAAACGCAGCCTTCGTTACGCTGGAGCCCGGCGGACAGGTGGAGCTTTCGGGCAGTAAGCTGAAAACGCTGCAGGAAACTTCCGAAGAAACCAAAACCTATTTTGATGTGTTGGAGGACATTTGCGAAAAGCTGGAACTGTTCAGCCTGTCGCTGGGATTCGATCCGCTGTCGGCCCGCAGGGATGTTCCCTGGATTCCCAAAACACGGTACGGGTTCATGAAGGAATACATGCCGCGCAAAGGGAAGCTGGGCCACGAGATGATGCTCAACACTGCTTCGGTGCAGGTGAACCTGGACTACAGCAGCGAGGATGATATGATAAAAAAAATGCGCGTCGCACAGGCTTTGCAACCGGTAGCCACAGCCATTTTTGCCAATTCGCCTTTTTCGCAGGGTAAGCCCAACGGTTTTTTGAGCTACCGCGCACATGTCTGGGATGATACCGATCCTGACCGTTGCGGTTTTTTACCTTTCGTTTTCGATACAGGTTTTGGGTTTGAATACTGGGTGGACTACCTGTTAGATGTTCCCATGTATTTTATTCAGCGGGGCGAAGAGTACCTGCCGGCCGGCGGAATGACTTTCCGTGATTTTTTACAGGGAAAACACAAGCTGAAACCAACAATAGACGATTGGGATACGCATGTTGCTACCGTTTTTCCTGATATCCGGCTCAAGCAGTTTATTGAAATGCGCGGTGCCGATGCAGGCTCCGTGCCTCACGTAACTGCTGTTTCGGCGTTGTGGACGGGTTTGTTGTACGACAGTGCCAGCCTGGAAGAATCGTATGAGCTGATTTCAAATTGGAACATAAACGAGGTAAAAGAAATGCGTTCGCGTGTGCCGAAGGACGGGTTAAATGCCGCGAGTGGCAATTTACATGCCGGTAAAATCGCGAAACAAATTTGCCAAATCGCTGAAAACGGGTTGAAAAGGCGTTCTGAATTTTTAGGCATCGATGATGAAAGCCGCTTTCTGGAACCGGTCCGGAAAATTACAACATCCGGTGTTACCCCGGCCGAAATGCTCCTTCAGCTTAATGAAAAGAAACTTTCAGCCGGATTAAACGTTTCGGGTTGGGAGAAGTACCAGTTGCAAATTCTGACCGGCGAAACAAACGACAACAGCAAAATTTAAACAGTACTCAGGTTAATGTTTTCGAAATTAAAATTTCTGCTCAACTATACGCATCAGTACCGGTGGTGGTACACAGGGGGAATCATCTTCCTGATTCTCACGGTATGGGCATCGGTTACCATTCCTGAGTTTATCCAGAAAAGCGTTGACCTGATTGGAAATGGACCGGAAGAGGGCAGAACTGAATTTTACCATAACGTGCTGCTGATTTTTGCTTTGGCGCTGGTACTGATCCTGGTAAGGACTTTTTCCCGGATTTTGATATTCTTTCCTGCACGGTTGATAGAAAAACAACTGAAAGGGGAAATGTTTAAAAAGCTGTCTTCCTTCGGCAAAGATTATTATGACCAAAATCCTACGGGTAACATTATTTCACGCGTGAATAATGACATTAACGGGGTGCGCATGATTACCGGGTTTGGTATTTTGCAGATTGGCAATGTGTTGCTGTCGCTGTCGGTTACGCCCTACAAAATGTGGAAAATGTCGCCGGTGCTCACGCTGTATGTTATCGTGCCCCTGTTGTTGGTTTTTATTGTCGTGCGCATTGGCATGGCCATGATGGTAAAAAACACCCGTTTCCGCATGGATATTCTCCAGCGGCTTTCCGGGAAAACCATCTCTTTCCTTTCCGGCAACAGTGTCATAAAAAATTACAATATTTATTCGTATGCCGAAGATGAGGTGCAAAAAGAGAACCTTTCCCTGTTCGACAAAACCATGAAAATTGCATGGGTACGTTCGTTCATTTTACCGCTGCTTGGCAACTTGGGCCAGATTTTAAAGATTGTCGTGCTTTTTGCGGGCGGAGTGTTCGTGATAAACGGGGAGTTTACCATTGGCGAGCTCACCGAATATATTGCCTATTCGGCATTGCTGGCCCAGCCGGTAATGGGACTGGGGTGGCTGCTCACTGTTTTACAGCAGGGTTTTGTGGGCATCTCCAGCCTGCAAACCATTATGAACCGAAACGGGGTTGACGATGAACGAAAACCGCTGCCTGCCCATGAAAAAGAACAGCTCTTTAAAGATGGCATTCATGTGAAAAACCTCAGCTACACTTACCACAACGGGGAGAGACCTGAGCTGAAAGACATTTCATTTTCTATACAACCCGGGCAGGTAATTGGAATCACCGGGAAGGTGGGCTCGGGGAAAACAACCCTGATTAACTGCCTGAACGGGTATCTAAGGCCCGATGAAAAGATGGTTTATTTTGGTGAAAAAGATGCAGCTTTCCTGAGAGGTGAGGATATCCGGTCGGTGGTACGAACTGTTACCCAGGAAGTATTTCTGTTTTCCGATACGATTGAAAATAACATTTTCCTGGGCTCCGAAAAGTTTTCGGTGAAAGAGAATTTTGAGGATGTAATTTTTAAAAGTGCTTTTGCCGATGAGCTGACCCGGCTGCCCATGAAAGAGAAAACACTGGTGGGCGAAAAAGGCATCATGCTGTCGGGCGGGCAGAAGCAGCGCATTAGCCTGGCGAGGGCGCTTTACACACCGTGCGATCTGCTGATTCTCGACGATGTTTTTTCTGCTGTTGACACCGAAACGGAGCGGTTTCTTATTCAGCATGCAATTAAAAACCATGCGGCAAAAAGCGTGTTGGTGGTGAGTAACCGGATAAGCGTGCTTGAAAAAACCGACTTCACCATTGTGCTGGAAGATGGCCGGATGGCAGCCAAAGGAAGCCACCGGGAGCTGTTACAACAATCAAAATTTTACAGCGATATTCTGAACCTGCAACAGGAAGGCCACAAAAAGACGAAAGGATAAATGATAAAACTGCCGAATAAAATAGTGAAAACCAAAGACTGGCAGCTGCTGCTTAAGTTTGCCCGGTATTTTAAACCGCATAAAAAATGGTTTTTTCTGAGCATTGCCTCCATTCCGGTTACCGCAATGGCCGGCATTGTGTTCCTTTGGCTGGTGCAGGGTATTGTTGATGACTATATTGTGCCGGGCAATGTGGAAGGCCTGATAAAGCAGGTAACCTTATTATCGCTGACCCTGCTCATAAATATACTTTTCGATGGTTTTTACAGTTACTCCTTCTCCATAGCGGGCAACAGGGCCATTGTCGATCTTCGTAAATACCTGTTTGGAAAATCGTTGCGTTTCCCGTTGAGTTACTTCGATAAAAAACCCATTGGCGTAACGCTCTCGCGCCTCACCAGCGATATGGAATCCATTTCGGAATCGTTTGCTGCCGGAATTCTCGGGCTGCTGGCCAACAGTGTAAAAACGCTGGCGCTGCTGGGCTATCTTTTTTACCTCAACTGGCGTCTCACGCTGGTGCTGATGTTGGTTGTGCCGTTAATTATTTTTACGGTTGCCTATCTGCGCAAAAAAATCAGGAATGCGTATAATAAATCGCGCACCAGCCTTGCTAAGTCAGCTGCCTATTTGCAGGAGTCGCTGAACGGCATGAAAACGCTTCAGCTCTATTCGGCAGAAGATGAGGCTTTTAAAAAATACGACAACCTGAACAAGCAGTACAGCGATGCGCAGAACAAATCGAATATTTATGATTCGCTGCTGTATTCGGTGGTGGAAGGAATTACCTCGGTGGCCACAGCGCTGGTAATTTGGTACGGGGCCATTCAAATCTGGGATTATGGCTACACCATGGGAGTGCTTATCGTTTTCATTACTACCCTGGAGCGGTTGTTTGTCCCGGTAAAGCAGTTTGCCCAGCAGATATCAACTATTCAGCGTGCGCTCTCGGCTCTCGAACACATTAATGAACTGTTTGAGCAAAAAGAAGAAGCTCCCCGATCAGTCATAGAAAATGAAAAAATTGAACCGCTGCCAGTTCAGGAAATTGAATTTAAGAATGTGAATTACCGCTATTCGGAAGATTCCCCGTATGTGCTGAAAAATGTGTCGTTCAAACTCAGCAAGGGCGAGCGCCTGGCACTGGTGGGGGCCACCGGCTCGGGAAAATCCACCATCATCCGGTTATTGGCGAAAACTTACACCGGTTACGAGGGGTCGATTACAATTAACGGTGAAGAACTTGTCGACATTCCGCTTGCCCGTGTCCGGGAAACCATTTCGGTAATGCAGCAGGATATTTTCATGTTTAACGATACGGTGGAATTCAATATTTCGCTGGGGCGCAAGTCGGTTTCCAAAGCCGATGTGGAGCAGGCAGCATCGTTTGTTTATGCCGATTATTTTATTGAACAGCTGCCGGGTAAATATAAGTTTGTGGTGCAGGACAATGGCGATAACCTGTCGAAAGGACAGGCCCAGCTGATATCGTTTGCACGCGCCATTTGCAGCAACAGCGAGCTTATTGTGCTGGACGAGGCCACCAGCTCGGTCGATTCGCTCACCGAACAATACATTCAGCAGGCCATTGCAAATATTTTTTCGCTGAAAACAGTAATTGCCGTCGCCCACCGCTTAAGCACCATCAAAAATTCAGACATGATTCTGGTGATGGAAGAAGGGCAGATTATAGAGCGGGGCAATCACAACGAGCTGCTCAAAAAAGGAGGAAAATATGCTGGCTTGCTTCACCAGTTTGAGGAAGAGAACCAACCAGTGGGTTAAAGAGCGAAAAAATGAAACAGCGATGCCGGTTATGAGAATGAAACTCAATTCGTATATTTGTAAAAAAATGATATGGCAACTGTTCAGGTGAAAATAAAAACTAACACTAAACGCGGCAAATACCTTTACGGATTACTGAAGGAAATGGCGAAAACCGGCCGGGATATTGAATTCGAACATATCCCGAATGATGAAACTATTAAAGCAATGAAGGATGCAGAGCAGGGTAAGGGAACCAAAGTGAATAGTGTAGATGAATTGTTCGATTCAATTTAGTTTCTATGTATGAACTTCATGTTACCGGTAAATTCAAAAAAGATTTAAAGACGCTAAAAAAACGTTCTCCTCACGATTTTGAATTACTCCGGAATTTTATTCATAACCTCTCTGAATCTGGTTTTAATGGAATCGATAAAAAGCATAAGCCACATAAATTAAAAGGCAAATTTGCCCGGCACAACGAATGCCATGTATTGTTCGATTTACTTTTAATTTGGATGGAAGATAACCAGGCCATGAAGATTACACTGGTACGTACCGGAACCCACTCCGATTTGTTTTAATTGATCCTAAACTGCTCTTGCACAGAATAATTTTACCTGGAGCTTGTTTATCCGTTGTAAAGGGGGCGCTCAAAAAAATGAGTCACGAAAAACTTCATAACTCATTCAATTTTTGTTGTCCCGCCAGGGCTCGAACCTGGACTCTTCTGATCCAGAGTCAGACGTGTTGCCAATTACACCACGGGACAATTTTCGGATGCAAAAATAACACAATTGTGTTAAAGCGAAATAACCTTTTTCAAAAATCTTCGGCCTTTTAATAGTGCAATAATTTTGTTTTTTTGACCTTTAAATAATTGGAATGCATTATTTTTACCCTTCTAAAAAGAATTATTAACTTAAATCAACAATAAAAATTTGAATACGATGCAAAAAAGAAGGGATTTCTTAAAAATTTCAGCGGCAGGTATGTTGGGTGCCATTGCTTTGGGGCCAATGGCCTGCAGCTCAGGTGCTGGCAATAACCGGAAAAGTTATGGCGTAGGCCTGCAGTTGTACACTATCCGCGATGCTATGGCAGATGACGTTTTGGGTTCATTGCAAAAAGTATCCGATATGGGCTATAAAAACCTGGAATTGGCCGATTACGCCAACGGCAAGTTTTACGGATATGCACCTGCCGAGTTCAAAAAAATTGTGAATGACATGGGCATGGAAATAATCAGCAGCCATGCCGGCGTTGAAGCTACCGGAATTACCCGGGAAAATGCGCAAAAAATGGCCGACGACCATGCCGCGCTGGGTGTTAAATATTGTGTACAGCCCTGGGTAAACGAAGAAGACCGCAACATTGAAAGTTACAAAAAAATGATAGCCTCCTGGAACGAAGTTGGCCTTGTAATGAAAGATGTGGGCATTCAGTTTGGATACCACAACCACAATTTCGAGTTCAAACCCCTGGATGGCATCATTCCTTATTACGATCTTTTTATGAAAGAGATGGATGCCAACCTCATTACTATGGAGCTGGATTTGTACTGGGCTACCAAAGCGGGCCAGGACCCGGTGGAAATGTTTAACAAATACCCGGGACGATTCCAGTTGCTGCATTTCAAAGATATGGCTGATGACAGCAATATCCCATTCTACGAAGTGATTAAAGACGACCTTACTTCTGTTGGTTCAGGTCTTATCGATTTCAAACGTATTTGGGAAGCCCGCGAAACTGCCGGAATGAAATACCTCTTTGTGGAAGACGACAACCAGGGCAACGGCAAACCGTTCGAAGGAATTGAAACAAGTATTGAAAATCTCACTACCGATATCCTGGTTTAGATTAGTTCAATACTTTTAATATGGAGAAAGGAATCCAAATGCGTTCGGGTTCCTTTTTTTGTGAAATAAAAAAGGAGAACAACATGAATTGCTCTCCTTAATTATCTTTGGTTGACCCGCCAGGGCTCGAACCTGGACTCTTCTGAACCAAAATCAGATGTGTTGCCAATTACACCACGGGTCAGTACCTTACTGTCTTTTTTCTAAAGACGCTGCAAAAGTATAAATTTTTTCTTTTCTCAAACATTTTGCCCTGTTTTTTTGCCACCGGCCATTTCTCATAAAACATTATATTTGTCAGAATCTTAAAACTACGCCATGTTTCGCTTCAAAAGCATCAACCGATTTTTGGGTTGGGTAGTATTTGTGGTTGCTGCCATTACTTATATTCTTACACTCGAGCCCACTGCCAGCTGGTGGGATTGCAGCGAATTTATCATCAGTGCTTATAAACTCGAGGTTGGGCATCCGCCGGGAGCTCCGCTTCACATGATTCTGGGCCGTGTATTCACACTGCTGGCCCCCGATGCTTTCCATGCGGCGTTTATGGTGAATATGCTTTCGGCGCTGGCCAGTGCCGGAACGGTAATGCTGCTCTACTGGAGTATTGTTCACCTGGCTAAAAAATTATTTCCTGAAGGAGAACTGAAAAAGGCAGAACAGTGGGTTGTTTTGGGCAGCGGCCTGGTGGGGGCGCTTGCATTTACATTTACCGATTCGTTTTGGTTTTCAGCGGTGGAGGGCGAAGTTTACGCCCTTTCGTCGTTTTTTACGGCTGCCGTGTTTTGGGCCATATTAAAATGGGAAAATGAAGCCGGTGAAAAGTATGCCAATCGCTGGCTGATGCTCATTGCCTACCTCGTTGGGCTTTCAACCGGCGTGCACCTGCTGAACCTGCTGGCTATTCCTGCGATAGTTCTGGTTTATTATTTCCGGAAGTATGAATTTTCGTGGACAGGTGCCCTGGCAGCTTTTGCTGTTTCAATAGCAATCCTGGGCGGTATTCAATATGTTATTATTCCCGGAATCCCCAAGATTGCATTCCTTTTCGATAAATTGTTTGTGAACACATTTGGTCTTCCGTTCAATTCAGGAATCCTTTTCATGATTGCACTTATCGTTGCCGCTTCGGTGTGGGCCGTGCGTTACACGCTTCAAAAAAACCTGGTGGTTTGGAATACTGTGGTTACGGCAGTCATTGTAATTCTTATCGGTTATTCCTCATTCGGGGTCATTTTAATACGTTCTGCCGCCAATCCGCCCATGAACCAAAACCAGCCCGACAATGCATTTGCACTGCAACGTTATTTAAACCGCGAGCAGTATGGCGACCGTCCGCTTTTGCACGGACCTTATTACAACGCACCGGCAATTGCTTCCGTGGGACAGCAAAAGTTATACAACAAGGTTGACGGAAAATATAAAGTAACCGGTACCATTGCAAAAGAAACACGTTACGAACCGAAACTGGAAACAGTTTTTCCGCGCATGTACAGCAGCCGGCCAGCACATGTAAGAGAATACAAACAGTGGGGAAATGTGGAAGGAAGGCCGGTGAGGATACGCGACCGGGGCGAAACAAAAACCGTAATGAAGCCCACTTTTGCTGAAAACCTGCGTTTCTTTTTTTCGTACCAGGTGGGGCACATGTATTTCCGGTATTTTTTGTGGAATTTTGCAGGCCGCCAGAATGATGCTCAGGGGCACGGCAGTTTTTTAAACGGGAACTGGATTAGCGGAATCAACTTTCTGGATAAAGAAAGAACAGGGCCACGCCATGCCATGCCCGATTTTATGAAAAATGAACCTTCACGCAATACCTACTACTTTTTACCCTTACTTTTCGGGCTGATTGGCTTTTTTTATCAGTACAACCAGGGCAAAAAGGGACGAGAGGGTTTTGCCATAACCCTGACTTTGTTCGTGTTCACTGGAATTGCCATTATCGTTTACCTGAACCAGACTCCGGTGCAGCCCCGCGAAAGAGATTACGCTTATGCGGGATCGTTTTATGCCTTTGCCATTTGGATCGGGCTGGCGGTTCCTGCGTTTTATTCCGGGATTAAAAAAGTGCTGAACGGTATTCCGGGCGCTGTTGCAGTGACGGCAGTCAGCCTGGTGTTGGTGCCGGGAATCCTGGCTTCGGAAAACCGGGACGACCACGACCGTTCGGGTCGGTACATGACCCGCGATTATGCCATTAATTACCTCGAGTCGTGCGCTCCCAATGCCATCCTTTTCACGTATGGCGACAACGACACCTTCCCGCTGTGGTATGTGCAGGAAGTGGAAGGAGTGCGTCCCGACATTAAGATTGTCAACCTGAGTTACCTCGGGATGGAGTGGTACATAAACCAGCACCGGATGGCTTCATACGAGGCTGATCCCATTCCGTTTTCTTTCGGTAAAGAAAAGTATTACACCGGCCACCGCGATGCTGTTTTATTTCAGGAAAGAATAGATGGCGCAATTCATTTGAAAGATGCCATGAGTTTTATTGGCAGCGACGATGCCCGCACCCAGCTCAAAATGGAAAATGGCAGTTCGCTGAATTACTTTCCGTCAAGGGATTTTTACCTCGAAGTGGATAAAGAGAAAGTGCTCGAAAACGGCACCGTTCAGCCTGAAGATTCAGCTTTAATTGCCGATAGGGTGGAGTTCAGCATCGATAAAAGCTATCTTTCGAAAAGTGAGTGGGCCGTGCTGAACATTATTGCCGCAAATGAATGGGAACGGCCAATCTACATCGACCACAGCCTGCTGCACACCGGCAGTATATTTTTTACCGACTGGCTGCAGTTTGAAGGACTGGCCTACCGGTTTGTGCCGGTTAAAACTCCCGGGGAAGGGATGCGTTTTGGCCATGTGAATACTGATATTCTTTACGAAAATGTGATGAATAAATTTGTGTGGGGGAGCGTGAATGATCCGGATATTTTTCTGGATGAATACAACAAGCGCGAGATCAAAATTATTCAGGCCCGTTACATGTTTGCCCGCCTGGCCGAAGAGCTGATAAATGAAGGACAATTGGAAAAAGCCGAGCAGGTGATCGATAAAATGTTTGAGCTGTTTCCCGACGAAATAATTCCGCTTACGTTCGACTCCTTTCCGGCCACCGAACAATATTACCGGGCCGGGGCCATCGAAAAAGGAAACGACAAAGTGCGAAAAATGGTGGACAACAGTTTTGCCATGCTTAACTATTATTTTTCGCTTCCCGGACACTTTGCAAGGGTGGTGGAAGATGAACAGAACCGCGAAATTTCGCATATCAGGAACTTGCTGGTGCTCGCGCGGCAACAGAACCAGGCTGAGCTTGCCGGGGAAATCGACAACCGGCTGGAGGACTTGATTAACCGCTTGTCGGAAGAAGTTGGTTCATAATCTGGCAATCTGTTTTGCCAGTTTGCCGGCCAGTTTTTTTCCCCTCGAAATGATTCCGGCAGTGGCATGCAGTTCAATTTCGTGGTTGATGACCGAAAGCAGCTCCGGTTAAATCCGGCTCCTGTTCTGAAATTTATGCCATTTTTACAAAGATATCAGCTTCCGATTAATTATTTTTGAAAGATGATAAAAAGTTACATGCGCCATAATTGTTCAGAATGGAAAAATCCTGCTTACCCAGCGTGGCAAACATCCACATCATCCTTACCAATGGGAATTTCCCGGTGGAAAATTAAAACCGGGCGAAACAGAACAGCAGTGCATTCAGCGTGAAATTGAAGAAGAACTCGAGCTCCAGGTAGAAGTTGGAGAAAAACTGAATCCGGCCGTTTTCGATTACGGATTTAAACAAATTCAACTGATACCGTTCACTTTGTTCTGTGGTTTTCCTTCCAGAAATACTTTCAGGTTTTCGGTTGCAATTTGCATTAATCTTTCGCGGGCTTCGGTGGTTGCCCACGCAATGTGCGGAGTAATGGAACAATTTTTTGCCGTTGTGAGCGGATTGTCGGGTCGTGGCGGCTCGGTTGACAATACATCGAGGCCGGCACCGGCAATTCTGCCGTTGTACAGCGCTTCAGCAAGGTCATCTTCATTTATCAGCGGGCCGCGGCCGGTGTTCACCAGAAAAGCTGTGGGTTTCATTTTTTCAATGGCACTTTTGTTTAAAAATCCCTCATTGTCAGCGGTTAGCGGGCAGTTGATGCTGATGAAATCGCTTTCGGCCAGCAGTGTATCCAAATCAACCTGGCGGGCATATAAATCGGTTTCTTTTGGGCTGCGATTATTAAAAATAATTTTCATGCCAAAAGCCAGTCCTATTCGTGCAACTGCCTGGCCAATCTGGCCAAATCCGATAATGCCGAGCGTTTTGCCGGCCAGTTCGGTTTGGGGTGTTTTGTGGTAGCTGAAGTCAATACTGTCGGCCCACTCGCCGGCTTTTACCGATGCTGCATGGATAGAAACATTTTGTACAAAATGCAGGATGTGCGAAAAAACCATCTGCGCCACCGAGGCTGTGCTGTAGGCAGGAATGTTGGAAACTGTTATTCCCGCTTTGCTGGCTGCTTCAACATCCACTACGTTGTAGCCGGTGGCCAGCACGCCAATAAATTCAAGCCCGGGGAGTTGCCCGATGGTGTCTTTGTCGAACATCACTTTGTTGGTAAAAACGGCCCGGGCGCCGGTTGCCCGCTCCACTGTTTTTTCGGGAGGTGTGCGGTCGAAAATGGTGCAATCGCCAAGTTCTTTTATTCCATCCCAGCTCAGGTCGCCAGGGTTCAGTGTGTATCCGTCGAGAACTACTATTTTCATATTTATGGTTGTTTGTTTCTGGATATTTAAAAAATAACCAGTTTATTTAGCGAAAGATCCTAGAAATTGGAATGTGATATATAGATATGAATATTTCATTTATTTTTTCTACTAACGTTTCGTCTGGTGATGAGTTGAGAACAGTTTCTCTGTATTGATAATATAAGTTCAAGATATCCTGTTCATTTTTTTTATCTAACATTGTAAGATCAAGTATTTGAGCTTTATTTAAGTCATTCGGTTCAAATTTTTGTAATCCGTTACCATACTCTCTGCTATTGTCGCCAAATATTTTTTTCGCTACATCTGTGATTAAATAGGCAAATAAAAGGTCAATATCAATATTGTCAAAAAGATTTGATTGCACAGGATAAATGCAATGAAAAGTGGTCAGGTTTGAAATATTGGCTTCATTTCTAATAAATTTGAGTCCAGTTCTATTAAAGACAGAGACCCAAATAGGTGCTGGTGGTCTGTTTTCTAATGAATACCAAGGGGTGCGGCAAGATGTTAAGTATTTTTGATGAATTCCTAACTTTTCTCCTTTTTTGATGTAGTTTTTAACTCTATCATCATTTGCATTAATGGCATCAAATAAAAAAACCTTTCGATCATTATTTACAAGTTTAATAAAGTCGTTTTTAGTGAAGAATTTATTCTTTACGTCCAAAGCTTTGCAAATACAGGGTAGAAGATATTTGTCATTGATTCCATTTTCTACTGCCTTGGATTTAGAAAAAGTAAAATAATCATTTGCGCCGGTTGCTATTCCTCTGACCACCTTTCCCACTCTGGCAAAAGGAATTAAGTTTTTAAAGGCTGTCGATTCTTGTTTCTGATAATATTTTTTCCATTTAACATCCGGAGAAAGTTCATGTAGAAAATAGGTGTTTGATTCATCATTAATTTCCGGATACTGGGTTATTAGTTCTTCAACTTTATTTAGTTCTGTGAGCTTATTAACGTAAGTAAATTTAACACGATTAGAGTAAGTATCATTTGAACAAAGTAAAATAGAAGCTGTTGTCAAGGCATCATCAAAAACTTTTTCCTTAAAATCTATTATAATTATATGTCGAAGGATTTTTCTTTTTAGCAATACAGTTTTGACAAGTTTACCATAATCTGAATTTAAAAATTCAGAGGGAACAATATAAGCTAATCTGCCATCAGCATTGAGTTGGTGAATTGATTTGAGTAAGAATAATGAATAGAGGTTTGTAAAACCATTTAGTTTAATACGTAATCTTGTTTCAATTTCTTTTATGATTGTTTTATTGTCGTAGTTGTGAAATTTAAAATAAGGGGGATTACAAATAATTCCATCATACTTGTTATCCCAATCATTAAACATATAATCCTTTAAAAGGAAATCAATGTTATCGTAGTCTGCAAAAATTTCTTTTGACTTAGCAAGTATCGTATTATCAATTTCAAATCCTTTAATATTAATATCATTCTTTTCTAACAAGGCTCTGGAAAAAACTCCCAACCCGATGGCTGGTTCTACAACGGTTTTTAGATTTGAATTATTTAAAAGCCAGTTTGCCATTAGTGATGCAATAGGAAATGGGGTGAAGTATTGAGCAAATTTTTTTCTATGCTTTAAAGATGTTAATTTAGAATATTCTTTCTCAATTGAATTGCCTTTTAGTAATATTTCCTTTATTGCTGTCATCAGAAGTCGTTTTCGCTGATACCTAAAAGGTTTCTTAAATTATCTATATCAAGGAAGGCCGTTCCACCTTTAAAAGTCACATAAAACAATAGCCTGCCCCTTCCCATTTCTCTTTTAACACTGCTATGTTCAGGTTCTATGATTTTGTAAGCAATCTGTTCAGTATTCCTTGTATTGATTTTGATCGTTGTCTTATTTTGATTTTTAATGTCCTTACTGATTTCATAATATTCACCTTCTTTATCCGAATCAGTTAAAAGAGTGAGAATATGTTTAAAGGAAATGCCATAGGATTTATCGAAAAAAACTTGAAAATAATAGTGTGGTACATCAAATATTTCTGCCCATCTATATACGACTTTAATATCTTCTACTTTTGGAGTAATGCTTAAATAATCTCTTTTTTGTATTATATTGATATGCCTCTTTAATTCTTTAAAAAGAGCTGTTACTTCTTGCAACCTTTCGGTAGAGTTCCAGCTTGGTCTTCTGAAGCTTATGGCATAAATAGTATTTTCATTGATGTTTTTTAATAAATCTAAATATGCTTTTTTCTTTGGGTGGTCTAATAAGTCAGAAAACTCATTGATAATTTTGTCTTTAATTTTTAAAGTTTCTTTAAGATGATATTTGGTTCTGTTTTGCATTTCCTTTTCATATTTTTCAATCAAGAAAGCACTAGACCTGATTTCTAAACCAGCAAACGCTTTTTTTACATAGTTAGTGATATCTGAATGGCTTAAACCACTAATATCAAAGCCGAGTTTTTCGTTGTAGTCTGATTTTTTGAAAATTAATAAATCAGGTCTTTTCCCAATATCATCTAATTCATCCTGAAACTCATTATAAAATTCATCAAACCCTTTCTCTCCAGCGACTAAGTCATCAGATTTTCCATATCTAACTGCAACAAAATTTTTTGACGTTTCATTTATTGCTCTAAAAATCAAATCTTCAGCCCAGTCGCCTTGTTCTTTATTTGTGATAAAGTTGCTCGAAGCCTGAGTTGGAGGTGATGTCCTGTCTCGCGGAATATTGAAATCAACAATAGTATCTGGGATGTCCTTCGTAATTTCTCTTAATTCATCAAAATAGGGCATAAACAAAATGATAAGTAATAATTTACAAAGTTACAATTTAATTCTCATTAATAAAGACTTTACTTAGCTCTTGTGTAAGCTGATTCAACAGGTTTCTGTAGTCTGTAGTACGTAAAAAATTTGTACATGTGCTAAATTATTTTAGGGCAATCATTTAATTTTTTGTTTGCAAAAAATTTTCATTGTTATTGTTAGAATTCTTTAGTTTGTTGGAAATTAATAGAAATTTTCTCGCTGATTGTGTTAATTTTAACAGAAACTTCGAATAATCAAAAAAAAATCATTTATTTCTCACCTTGTTGGCCATTTCAATCCCCACCAAAATGCACAAATCGGCCACGCGTTTCACCTTATCGAACAGGATGCGATTTATTTAAAATCATTCTGTTTCCGAAAAATAAATTGCGATATTTATGATACCAAAAAGTAAAAATAGCAATTAAGTGCAATCATCGAAAGTACAACAGTAATTTTAACGGTGGTTTTATTTAAAAATAAACTGAAAATGAAGACAATAAATATTCTGACAAAGTTAACGCTAATCATTTCAATTTTGCTGATGGTGCCGTCGTGTGCCATTAACCCGGTAACCGGGGAAAGGCAGTTGATGCTCATGTCGGAAGCCCAGGAAATTGCGATGGGAGAACAATACGATCCGCAGGTGATTGCCACCTTTGGTCAGTATGAAGACGAGCAGCTCATGAGGCTGATTCAAACTAAAGGCAACGAAATGGGAAAAATTTCCCACCGGTCCAACCTGCAATACCATTTCAGGATTTTGGATACTCCAGTGGTCAATGCTTTTGCCGTTCCCGGCGGGTACATCTATTTTACGCGGGGAATTTTGGCACATTTTAACAACGAGGCAGAACTGATGGGCGTTTTAGGGCACGAAATGGGGCACATTACCGCCCGGCATACCGTTAGCCAGCAAAGCAAGCAGCAGCTGGGGCAGCTTCTTTTAATTGGCGGGATGATTGCTTCCGAGGATTTTCGTGAGTTTGCAGGGTATGCCATGCAGGGCATGCAACTGTTGTTCCTGAAATTCAGCCGCGACAACGAACGGGAAGCCGACCTCCTGGGAGTTGAATATACATCGCGCATCAGCTATGACGGACAGAAAATGGCCGACTTTTTTAATGTGTTGAACAAAATGCAGATGGAAAGCAGCCAGGGAGGCATCCCTACTTTTTTATCGACTCACCCCGACCCGGGCGACCGCTATACCACGGTAACGCAACTGGCCAGTCAGTGGAAAGACAGCCTCGGTTACAACGAGTGGATAGTAAACGAAGACAGCTATCTGCAAATGATTGACGGGATGGTTTATGGCGAAGACCCGCGGCAGGGGTATGTTGACGGAAATGCATTTTACCATCCCGAAATGAAGTTTCAGTTCCCGGTTCCTGCCAGCTGGCAGCTCGAAAACTCCCCGCTCCAGGTGCAGATGGCACCGAAAGAGGGAAACGCTATGATGGTTTTTTCACTGGCCCGGCAAGATAATCTCGACGAAGCTGCTGAAACCACTCTTGGCGATTTGGAGTTGAATGTCCTTGATTCAGAAAAAACCACGGTGAACGGGATGCCGGCTATTTCTGCGGTTTCGGAACAGACATCGCAAAATCAGCAAACCGGCGAGCAGCAAACAATTAAGGTATTGTCGTATTTCATCGACTACAACGATGCCATTTACGTGTTTCACGGCGTGTCAACCGGGCCTGATTTTAACTCGTGGCTCCGCACTTTCGAATCGACGATGATGAATTTCAACCGGCTCACCGATCCTGCGAAACTTAACGAGCAGCCCAAACGTATTAACGTCAGACGGGTGCAGCAGACTTCCACACTGGCACAGGCTCTGGATTCATTCGGTGTGCCACAGTCGCAAATGGACGAGCTGGCGTTGCTTAATAATATGGAATTAACTGACCGCGTGCAGGCCGGGAAATTGTTAAAAACCATCGTGGAATAGATGTAGTTGTTGCCTGGTGCGATTTTCTCCCGGGGTTAAAATTTTTATCTTCGCTTTCTTAAAATTGAACAGATGGTTAAACTACTGCTATATCCTTTTTCTTTTCTCTACGGAGTTGCCGTTTACATCCGCAACCGTTTATACGATTTGAATATTTTGAAATCGAAGGAATTTGATATTTCCGTGATTTCAATCGGGAATATTACGGTTGGCGGAACAGGCAAAACACCTCATGTTGAATATTTGATCGGACTGTTAAAAGATAACTTTACGGTAGCCACTTTAAGTCGTGGATACAAACGTAAAACCAAAGGTTTTATGCAGGTTGAGGCTGAAACTCATTTTTCTGAAGTTGGCGACGAGCCCTTGCAGGTGAAGAAGAAATTTCCGGACATTTCAGTTTCGGTATGCGAAAACAGGGTGGCGGGAGTTGAGAAATTACTTCAGGATGACGATGAAACCTCTCCCGATGTCATCCTGCTCGACGATGCATATCAGCACAGGCGCATAACTCCCGGGTTAAATATTTTGCTCATCGATTATAACCGGCAGATAAATGAAGATATGCTTTTACCCGCCGGCCGGTTGCGCGAAAGCGCCAGGCAAATGCGCCGGGCCAACATTATTATTTTCACCAAATGCCCGGGAGAAATCACTCCTATTATGCGCCGTATTCTTACTAAAACTATTGGGCTGAAACCCTATCAGGAGCTGTTTTTTACCACTTTTGAGTACGATAAAATCAAACCGGTATTTTCAGGGACTGAACTGAAAACCGATTTTTACGATAAAAAATCTTACGCCATTCTTATTGTTACCGGAATTGCATTCCCCAAGATAATTCCCGAATACCTCAAACAATTTTCAGATACCACCGAAATTATTTCTTTTCCCGATCATCATAATTACTCGAAGAATGACATTGATACAATTATGCGTAAATTTGAATCGCTGCCGGGAGATAAAAAGATAATTATTACTACCGAAAAAGATGCCGTGCGTTTTAGCGGAATGACCAATCTGGATGAACAGCTTAAAGATGTGCTTTACTATTTACCGGTGAAAGTCAGGTTCCTGGAAAACGAAGGTAAAATGTTTAATAAAAAGATTTTAAATTATGTTGGAGAAAATAAAAGCAACCGCGAACTACATAAAAGAAAGAATAAACGCCCGGCCTGAGGTTGGCATTATTCTGGGTACCGGTCTGGGAGGTTTGGTAAATGATATCGAAATACTGGATTCCATTCCCTATGATGAAATCCCCAGTTTTCCCGTCTCTACAGTAGATGGTCATGCTGGCAGGTTGATTTACGGCAAGTTGGGCAACAAAGAAGTGCTGGCCATGCAGGGCCGGTTTCATTATTACGAAGGATATACCATGAAAGAGGTGACTTTCCCGGTCAGGGTGATGAAATTTGCAGGCGTATCTCACCTGTTTGTTTCCAACGCATCGGGAGGCCTGAACCCGGAGTGGCATGTGGGCGATATTGTGCTGATTAACGACCACATCAATTTTTTCCCGGAACATCCGCTGCACGGGAAAAATAACAATGAACTGGGGCCGCGTTTTCCCGATATGAGCAAAGTTTACGACGAGCGGTTGCGCAACAAAGCCAAACTGATAGCACTGGAACACAATATACAGGTGAAAGAAGGAGTGTATATCGGTGTGCAGGGGCCAACGTTCGAAACGCCGGCCGAATACAAGATGTTCCGCGTGCTGGGTGGCGATGTTATCGGAATGTCAACCGTGCCCGAGGTTATTGTGGCCCGCCACATGGGTATCCGGATTTTTGGTATTTCCATTATTACCGACAGCGGCGTGCCCGGCGAGATTGTAGAAATTTCGCACGAAGAGGTACAAAAAGTGGCCATGAAAGCCGAACCCAAAATGACGCTGATTCTGAAAAAGCTCATTGAAAGTATTTGATTCGCAGATGCTCATTGAAAAATCGAACTTTTATCACGGCTTTTGTCATTCCTGCGAAAGCCGGAATCTTTATAAATCAAGCAGAGAAAATGAAAAGTACGTTATTGATAATTATTATTGCAGCCTTACTGGCAGGCTGTTCATCACAAAAAAAGAACGAAGTGGAGCTGGTACTCGATACGCAATCGGATTTAGGCGAAGGAGCCATCTGGAATCACAAAACCGGAGAGCTCATGTGGGTGAATATTACCGGTAAAATCCTGAATTTTTATAATCCTGAATTGAAAAACAACAAGGAAATGTTTACCGGTCAGATGATTGGAACTGTTGTTCCTGCCGAATCGGGGATGGTAATGGTGGCGCTGGAAAACGGGTTTTACCAGTTCGATCCGGAAACAGGTTCCAAAAAACTGATTGTCAATCCGGAAGAAGGAATCGAAGGCAACCGTTTCAACGACGGCAAATGCGATCCTGCCGGACGGTTTTGGGCCGGGACCATGAACATGGACGGGAAAAAAGAAGCCGGCACACTTTACCGGCTCGACCCTGACAGCACAATTCATGCGATGATTCAAAATGTCAGCATTTCCAACGGAATTGCCTGGTCGCCCGATGCTACAAAAATGTATTACATCGATACGCCCACCCGAAAAGTGATGGCTTACGATTACGACAATGCAACCGGCGACATTTCAAATCCGCGAACTGCGGTTGAAGTGCCTGCTGAAATGGGCGCGCCCGACGGAATGACCATCGATGCAGAAGGAAATATCTGGGTCGCATTGTGGGGCGGCTCGGCTGTTGGCTGCTGGAATCCCGAAACCGGTGAACTGCTGCGCACCATTGAAGTGCCGGCAAAAAATGTGACTTCCTGCGCCTTTGGCGATGAGGATTTAGGCACGCTTTACATTACCACTGCCCGGCAGGGAACCAGCGATGAGGAACTGGAAAAATATCCACATGCCGGTGGCCTGTTCAAAACACGCCCGGGCGTAAAAGGTGTGGAAGCATTTTTCTTTAAAGGAGAATTTTAATGAGGGAATAGCACGCCAAGGCGCGAAGGCGCAAAGAATATTGTTTTCATTTTTTTCCTTGCGTCTTTGCGTCTTCGCGAGAGAATAAAATAATTGAATCCAATTAATATTTGAACTATCTTTGAATCATGGTCATAAACGATTTGATAGGAAACGGAGATGATTTTGAAGCCTTGTGTAAGAATCATCACGTGATGCAAATTTATGCTTTTGGTTCATCTGTATCTGATAAGTTTGACACCGATAAAAGTGACATTGATTTGCTGGTTGAAATCGATGAACCGGATCCCATTTCAAAAGGTGAAAAACTACTTTCATTATGGGATAAACTGGAGGAATTTTTTAATAGAAAAGTTGATTTACTGACAAATTTATCGATTCGTAATAAAATTTTAAGGGATAGCATTGATGATAATGCTATATGGGCCGTCATCAAAAAACATTTGACGGTTTTGAAAAATGAGGTGACGTTAAAATTAAATCAATCAAAATGAAATATTTGCCCGACTATACCAACATAGAAAAAGCACACGACATCATTCGTGAATATGCCCATCAAACACCGGTTTTAAGTTCTTCCGGTATCAATAAAATTGTGGAATCTGATTTGTTTTTCAAATGTGAAAATTTCCAGAAAGTGGGGGCTTTTAAATTCAGGGGAGCGTGCAATGCCGTTTTTTCGCTTTCGGAAGAAGATGCACAAAAAGGAGTGGCCACCCATTCATCCGGGAACCATGCGGCGGCGCTGGCGCTGGCAGCTAAAATGCGCGGAATTGCCGCCCACATCGTAATGCCGCGCACTTCGCCCGAAATTAAAAAGAAAGCAGTAGCGGGTTACGGTGCCGATATTACTTTTTGCGAGCCCACACTTGAAGCCCGGGAATCCACGCTGGCAAAAGTGGTGGAAGAAACCGGCGCCACCGAGATTCATCCGTACAACAACTTTTTTGTGATTGCCGGCCAGGGAACCGCTGCCAAAGAACTGATTGAAGAGAATGGGGAATTCGATATAATAATTGTCCCGGTGGGCGGCGGTGGTTTGCTCAGCGGAACTGCCATTTCAACCAAAAAATTGTTACCCAATTGCAAGGTTATTGGAGCCGAACCTGCTGGCGCTGACGATGCATTCCGGTCGTTCCGGGCCGGGAAACTGATTCCTTCGGTCAATCCAAAAACCATTGCCGACGGACTGCTCACTTCACTCGGCGAACGTAATTTTTCCATCATTTCCGAAAAAGTGGATGCCATCGTTACCGTTTCCGAAGAAAAAATTGTGGAAGCCATGCGACTCATCTGGGAACGGATGAAAATCATTATTGAACCTTCTTCCGCCGTGCCGCTGGCCGCTATTCTCGAAAATAAAATTGATGTGCAAAATAAAAAAGTGGGAATTATTTTATCCGGCGGAAATTTGGATTTGGGAAAGTTGCCATTTTGAGAAAATCGATTTCCCGCACCTGCCAGACGCAGGCTGGGATAAGGCAGAAAGCCGCTGATTTTAGAAATTATCTGCGAAAATCTGGTGCGCCACGAGCGCGGGTGTAAATATAAATAAATACCTAAAAAGATGAAAATTCTTTTCAATCCAATTTACCGTTAAGATAAGTATTATTATTACGCTAATTGTTGTATTATATGCTGATAATCAGGTATAGGTATTGGAAGTCTGAATATATGATATTAATTATCAGTTTATAACCCATTTTTTCTAAAAAACGCGGAATTTGTCGTACACCCAATCGGGTGGGGTGAGGAAAAGGACTAATTTCCCATATCGGACATAAATTTGATACGCATCAGCCGGATGTCATCTTCGGAGTATTCATCTTCTCCGAGTTCGTCGAGAGCTTCCTGTACCGAATCGTTTTCCGCTTCCCTGAAATATTCGAACACTTCTTCCTGATGATCTTCATCCAAAACATCGTTCAGGTAATAGTCAATATTTAATCGCGTTCCGGAGTTGACAATTGCTTCCACTTCCGAAATTATATCTTTTACCTCAACTCCTTTGGTGTCGGCAATGTCTTCAAATGAAATCTTCCTGTCAATGCTTTGGATGATGAAAACTTTCATCTTCGATTTGTTGGCGATGGTGCGTACAACAAAATCTTCAGGACGTTCAATTTCATTTTCCTCAACATAGTTTTTAATCAGCTCAACAAATTCTTTCCCGTACCTTCGGGCTTTTCCCTGTCCAACTCCCTGTATTTTCTGAAGTTCGCCGAGTGATACCGGATACTGGATTGACATATCGGCCAGCGATGGATCCTGAAAGATTACAAAAGGAGGCAGGTTCTTTTTTCGGGCAATTTTTTTGCGCAAGTCTTTTAACATGGCAAACAATGCCGGGTCACCGCCTGTCCCTCCCGAAGGGGCACCACCGGTGTTAATATCTTCTGCTTCCTCTTCGTATTCGTGGTTTTTAACCAGCATAAAACTGGTGGGGTTTTTAAGAAATTCGTGCCCTTTTTCGGTCATTTTCAACAAGCCGTAGTTTTCAATGTCTTTATTAATAAGGCCGGCAATCATCGACTGCCTGAAAACTGCGTTCCAGAAGCGTTCGTCGTGGTCTTTCCCGGCCCCGAACGATTTAACCTTATAATGTTTAAACGATTTGATGGCTGCTGTTTTGTTACCAATTAATATATTGGCAATATGGTCGGCTTTGTATTTTTCATTTACCTCAATAATGGCTTTCAGGCCCCGTACCACTTCGTCCTTGGCTTCAATTTGCTCTTTGGGGTTGAGGCAGTTGTCGCAGTTGCCACAGTTCTCTTTAGTATATGTTTCACCAAAATAGTGTAATAATATAATGCGCCGGCAAAGTGCCGATTCGGCGTAAGAAACAGTGTCGAGCAAAAGCTGTTTGCCAATTTCCTGCTCGGCCACGGGTTTGCCGTGCATAAATTTTTCCAGCTTCTGAATATCTTTATAGCTGTAAAAAGTAATACACTGCCCTTCGCCGCCATCGCGCCCTGCACGTCCGGTTTCCTGGTAATATCCTTCAAGGCTTTTGGGAATGTCGTAGTGGATTACAAACCGCACATCGGGTTTGTCGATTCCCATTCCAAAAGCAATGGTAGCCACAATTACATCCACCTCTTCCATGAGGAATTTATCCTGGTTTCCCGAGCGGGTAGCAGCATCCATCCCGGCATGGTAAGCCAAAGCTTTAATACCGTTAACCTGTAGTGTTTCGGCAAGTTCTTCCACCTTTTTACGGCTCAGGCAGTAGATAATGCCCGATTTGCCTTCATTTTGTTTAATGAACCGGATAATTTGGGCCTCGGGTTTTACTTTTGGCCTTATTTCGTAATAAAGGTTGGCCCTGTTAAACGAAGCTTTAAATACCTGTGCATCGAGAATACCCAGGTTTTTCTGAATATCGTGCTGTACTTTTGCTGTTGCCGTTGCCGTAAGTGCAATGATGGGGGCGTTGCCAATTTCATCAACAATTGGCCTGATACGCCGGTATTCCGGGCGGAAGTCGTGTCCCCATTCAGAAATACAATGCGCCTCGTCGATGGCATAAAATGAAATTTTCACTTTTTTAAGAAACTCAATATTATCTTCTTTAGTCAACGACTCAGGCGCTACGTATAATAGTTTCGTGCTTCCTGCCAGCACATCTTTTTTTACTTCCTGCAGGGCAGCTTTCGATAATGATGAATTTAAAAAATGGGCTACTTTATCTTCGGAATGCATTCCCCTTATGGAGTCCACCTGGTTTTTCATTAGGGCAATTAGCGGAGATATAACGATAGCAGTTCCTTCGAGCAGTAGTGCAGGTAGCTGATATATTAATGATTTTCCTCCGCCGGTTGGCATCAGTACAAATGTATTATTTCCATCCATCACACTTTTCACCGCTTCTTCCTGTTGGCCTTTAAAGCGGTCGAAACCAAAATAGTGCTGTAAGTAATCCGTTAATGTTTTTTGGTTATTCATAAAAACAATTCTCCCTCAATGTCTTCTGCTAATTCTTAATATTCTAAATTATTAAAAGTAGGTAAAATGTCAATACATTTTAATAAATTTTATAAATATATAGCAATCTTTTAAATAATTGGATTGATGTAAAGCTGCTAATAGCAGGAAGTATTTATATTTGTGAAGTTTTTTAAAGAAAAGGTTAATGAGCGAAGAAGAAAAAAGAAAAAAGCGTTTTGGGAAGAAGAAAAACAGGGAAGATAAAAGCGGTATGAAAACAGCCTATGCCGAGATGTCGTTTTTGGAACATATGGAAGAATTGCGCTGGCACATCATCCGTTCGGCTCTTGCCATTATTGTGTTTGCTGTGGTGGCATTTATTTTAAAAGATTTCATTTTCAATACTGTAATTTTAAATCCGCGAACCCCCGATTTCTGGACTAACCGGATGTTTGCCCGGCTGGCTGACGCAGTGGGTACTGATGCATTGAGGATTAACCAAACCCCGCTGGAGTTGATAAGTATTAAAATTGCCGGACAGTTTATGACCCACATCTGGGTGTCCATTATTGCGGGTTTTATTATTGCCTCACCTGTGGTTTTTTACGAATTCTGGCGTTTTATTAAACCCGCGCTTTACGAGAACGAAAAACAACATGCCAGTGGCGCTGTTTTTTTTACTTCTGTTTTATTTTTAATGGGGATACTGTTTGGATACTATTTAATAGTACCGCTTTCCATCCATTTTTTAGGCACCTACAATGTAAGTGGCGATGTAACCAACCAAATTAACCTGAAGTCATACATAGGCTCGGTTACTTCCATTTCGCTGGCAGCCGGGGTAGTATTTTTAATACCCATTTTTTCCTATTTCCTGAGCAAGGTGGGTTTACTCACCCCGCAGTTTATGAAAACATACCGGAGGCACTCCTATGTAGTTATGTTGCTCCTTTCGGCTGTTATTACACCGCCCGATATCTTCAGCCAGATAATGGTTTGTTTCCCATTGGTGTTTCTGTATGAAATAGGTATTATTATTTCGCGCAGGGTAGTTAAAAAACGTGAAAAAGAGATGGACGAAATATAATATTCAATTATAAATTCGTTATTTGCCTGAATGATTCTTCGAGCAGAAAATATTGTTAAGAAATACCGTAAACGAACGGTAGTAAAAGGAGTTAGCTTTGATGTGAAACAAGGGGAAATTGTAGGGTTGCTGGGTCCAAATGGTGCCGGCAAAACCACATCGTTTTATATGATTGTGGGCCTGATACAACCCCTTTCAGGAAAAGTTTTTCTTGACCAGGAAGAAATCACCAAACTGCCGGTTTATAAGCGTGCAAAAAAAGGAATCGGGTACCTGGCACAGGAAGCATCGGTTTTCAGGAAGCTGAGTGTGGAAGATAACCTGAAGGCTGTACTCGAGATGACCAAATATTCAAAAGAATACCAGCGTGAGAAAGTTGAAAGCCTGCTTGATGAATTCGGGCTGCAACACATTCGCAAGAGCAAGGGAGTTCAGCTTTCGGGTGGCGAACGCCGCCGTACTGAAATTGCCCGGGCGCTGGCGATCGACCCCAAATTTATTCTACTCGACGAACCGTTTGCCGGAGTGGATCCAATCGCTGTGGAAGACATACAGCAGATTGTTATACAACTTAAAGAGAAGAATATTGGAGTGCTCATTACCGATCACAACGTTCACGAAACATTGTCGATTACCGACCGCTCCTACCTGCTTTTTGAAGGATCGATTATGAAAGCAGGCAATGCCGAAGAGCTGGCCAACGACGAAGATGTGAGAAGGGTTTACCTGGGACAGAATTTTGAATTGCGTTAATGTAATTTTCACATTCTTGAAAAACTTAATTTCAGAATGCTGTCAGCCGGGTTCGTTAAGGTTTAGGTTAAAAAATCTTTGCAGAGAAAAATTTACCAGCAATTCCGCTTGATTTTTCTAATATCAATAAAGCACTGATTAAAAGGAGTTAATGAAATTGGGATAAAATATTTTTTCTTGCTATTTTTGTGCGGACAACCCGCAAAAGGTTCGTAATCGAAACTGTAAACTCCTGTGCCATCAACGGCCACGATAACGAAACTTATCAAGTGCCCGTTTTTCGATTAACTGCCGCACCAGCAACTGTTTTAGTTTTTCAAGCTCACAAGTTGGCAGCTCCCGCAAAAAAACATCGACCGTGTCCATCACAGGCAGGCGCAGACCGAAGATGGTGATAAAATTCTTTTCTACCCGGTCGGTAATAAACTTGTCGGTGTTGTTACGCGAACCACACTTGAAAATAAACATCGACAACCCGCCCATGATTATCTCGGCAATACTGTAACTGCGCCGCGCCCTGTGGTCGGGGATGCTTTCCAGCAGCCGGTAAAAATCAGGATAATGCCTTTTGAGCACGGTGTAAACTAAAATGATGAACTGTTTCCCGTTGAAACGTTCGAGCCTTTGACGGCACTTTTGCTTTTTCTTTTCTCTCTAATATAAGTTACCCTGTTGGAATGTAATCGCAAAAAAAAATTCATAAAAATTTGGTAATGAATTTAATGGCTTCTGAATACCTCTATTCCTCCGGTGAGTAATATAACCCCTAAAAAGCAAAATCATCCCAAGCGGCACATCAATCGTTTGGTCTATTTTTACATGCTCATCAGGCACTATCCTTTTCATTAAACAAATAAGACAATCTCTGCTATCTTTTGTAGATACATCTGTAAACCTATCCAATTCCTTTTTATTCATTCTATCCAAAATATTGCACAAGTCTGAGAATCTTGCTCTTAATGAATCTTCATCTGAAACGGCTAAACCCAATGATCGTAGTCTATCAGAAGGAACCTCCTTAAAAAGAGGTACTTCGATAAAATCATTTATTACTATTGACAAATTTTGAAGCTTTTTATCTAACACATTATTATAATTCAGGTAAAGATAGTGAACGTACTATTTTTTTTACTAGTTTATTTGGAATTTCAACATGACGAGGGATAGCTTCAATATGTCCGGTTTTAGGATTACACCATAATGAATGAGATCGGCCTTCACGTTTTAAGTAACAACCATTTCGCCTTAAATGTTTTAATATAGTGCTTCGTTTCACTTTACGACTATTTTCTCTTTTATTACATTACTTGGGAGACCTCTCATGAAATCCTTTCTTCGATCTTCTAAAATAAGATAGATTGCATCTGTAAGGTTATTAAGACATTCGTCTTTTGTAAGTCCTTGTCCATTAGCTCCCGGAATTTCAGGCGAATAAGCTATAAACCATTTACCATCTTTTTCAATTATAGCATTGAATTCGTTATGCATATTAGTAATTATTTATTATTGTTGTAAAATTAATAATAATATTTGATATAATTTCTCTTTGAACTGTGAATGGCTATCGTATGTGCTTCAAATTGAAGCACAATTTGGAAAAAAATTGTTAAATAATGGAGGGAAAGGAATGAAAGGGAAAAAGTATAATTTTGACATAGTTTTTAAAAAAATTAGAAGAAGTAATCCATACTCCCGAATGTTAGGCTTTTAAATTTTTTGAATAAAAATTGAATGAAGACCGGCACAACAAATTCATGGCAGACTTTTAAAATGAAACCAGTTGCCGGTACAAACATTGTTTTTAGTACAATTCTGTGCATGGAAAGCAGGAAAGGCCAGGTTATAACCCGAAACCACAATTCATGATTTCTCTGCTGTAACAACTTTTTGAGTTGTTTTTACAAGATCGACCATTATTACCATTATTGCCAGCGATCCGAGAATAGCAGGTATTATTTACGAAATATAAAAAACATTGTTTCAATAATTAAATATTTGGGTCCAGGTTCCAGAGACGGAGGAGAAAAATTTATAAAGAAAATTTGGTGGATAACAAAAATGAAGTATTTTTGCAGTCCCAATTTTAGGGAAACATATGATGGCCCGTTCGTCTAGGGGTTAGGACGCCAGGTTTTCATCCTGGTAGCAGGGGTTCGAATCCCCTACGGGCTACTTAATTTTTTATGATTTTAAAAGAAGAAAATGGCAAATCACAAGTCAGCTTTAAAAAGAATTAGGCAAAACGAGAAAAAGCGCGTACACAACAGGTATTACGCCAAAACTACCCGCAACGCGATTAGGGATTTGCGGAACGAAACCGATAAAGAAGAAGCTGTAAAAAGACTTCCTAAAGTGGTTTCTATGATTGATAAACTGGCAAAAAAGAATATCATTCATAAAAACAAGGCAGCCAACCTGAAATCGAAACTGGCAGGACAGTTGAATAGCTTATAAAAGAAATTTTCATGATAAATTGAAAGCCTTTTCGCTTTGCGGAGAGGTTTTTTTTGCTTCCTGCCGCTAGGGTTTATTATATTTTTTGTACTTTACTCCTGTTAAATCACTCCATACCATAAAAATGAGCGAATACAAAAAAATTAAACTAAAAGAGTGGGCTGTTGAAGATCGGCCACGTGAAAAACTTCTGGTTAAAGGAGCACGTTCACTTACCGATGCCGAGCTTATTGGAATCCTGATTGGTTCCGGAAACCTCAATGAAACCGCGGTAGAACTGGGCCGCCGGATCCTTGTTTCGGTGAATAACAACCTCAACGACCTGGGACGAAAAGGAATCGACTACCTGAAAACGTTTAACGGTATTGGCGAAGCAAAAGCCATTTCCATAGTGGCGGCACTTGAGTTGGGCAAACGCCGCAAAGAAGCCGAGGTTTTTGTGAAAAAGAAAATTACCAGCAGCCGCGATGCTGCCGATTTTATCACCCCGTTGCTCGGCGATCTCAACCACGAAGAGTTCTGGGTGTTGCTGCTCGACCGGGGAAATAAAATCATCGATCACTTTATGATTAGCCAGGGGGGAATTTCAGGTACCGTTATCGATGTACGGATTATCCTGAAAAATGCACTGGAGAAACTGGCCAGCTCGCTAATCCTTTGCCACAACCACCCGTCAGGCACAATGGAAGCCTCGGATGCCGATCTGAAAATTACCCGGAAAATAAAAAATGCCGCAGCCGTGATGGACATTTCCGTGCTCGACCATATCATAATCGGACAAAACAGTTATCTTAGTCTTGCCGATGAAGGCATGATGTAAAAAGACCAAAACCATGATACTTTTTTATTCCGATGAGCTTAATCCCCGTATCGAGTACACTGCAAAATTGATTTTTTCCCAGATTCTTAATGCCGAAATAGCTTTTACGGGTAAGTCTTCTGAATTTTTAAATTCGGAACTGCCCAAAATAAATTACTCGTACGAAAAATTTGGCGATGAGTTGTACATTAAACCACACCGGTTTATGCACTGCAAAGCACTCATCCAACCCAATATTCAAACGGTTTGGTACGAAGGGGAGAAATATTTCTTCGAAAGCTCGAAAGATTCTGTTTTTCCGTTCGACCTTTTTGCTGCAGCGTTTTACCTGGTAAGCCGGTACGAAGAATACCTTGAAAAAGAACACGGAAAATACAAACGCTACCCGGCAGAAAAGAGCATTCTTTATAAAACCGGATTACTTGAAAAGCCGGTGGTAAACATTTGGGCACAAATGCTGGCAGCCAAAATGAAGGAGAAATTCCCTGAAGTTGAATTCCCGAAATCGAATTTTAAATTCATCTCATCCATCGACATTGACAATGCATGGGCTTTTTCGCATAAAGGATTCTGGCGGGGGTTGGGAGCTCTTGCCAAATCATTTTCAAAAGGAGAGATTGCTGAAGTAAAAAAACGTATCCGCGTGTGGCAGGGAAAAGAAAATGATCCGTATGACACTTACAGTTACCTCGACTCGGTTTTTAAAGGAAATGAGAACAAAGTACTGTACTTCTTTCTTTTGGGCGATTACAAACGCTACGACAAAAACATCTCGTACAAAAACAAATTATTCAGAAAACTTATTCAGGAAACAGCCCAAAAGTACCATGTTGGAATTCATCCGTCCTATTCTTCGAGCAAGAAAAAAGGGAAAGGCAAATTGTATGCTGAAATAAAAAGACTGGAAGAAATAACAGGCGAAAAACCAGTAAAAAGCCGGCAGCATTTTCTGCGCCTGAAATTTCCGCGGACCTACCGGCGACTGGTTAAGGCAGGTATTGAAGAAGATTACACTATGGGATATTCCTCGCAGGCCGGGTTCAGGGCCGGAATTTGCACTCCTTTCTGTTTTTTTGATGTGAAAAAGGAGAAGGCAACAAATCTCAAAATTTATCCGTTTCAGGTGATGGATGTAACGCTGCGCAATTACCTGAACCTCTCGCCCGATGAGGCAGTTAAAAAAGTGGAACAACTCATGCAGGAGGTTAAAAATGTAGGTGGTATATTTGTGGGCATCTGGCACAACGAAACGGTGAACGACGAAGGCCACTGGAACGGATACCGCAACGTTTTTGAGAAAATGAATAAAAAAGGATTTGAGTGGGCAAATGAGCAGTAATGGCGGAGGCATAAAATATATTGAGCATCAGGACATTGATTATAAAAAATGGGACCTTTGCATTGAAAGCGCCGGCAACAGCAGGGTTTACGCCATGTCGTGGCACCTCGACCGCACTGCTGAAGTCTGGGATGCCTTGGTTTGGGGAGATTATGATGTTGTGATGCCGCTTCCCCATCGAAAAAAATGGGGGATAAAATATCTTTATCAGCCGTTTTATAGTCAGCAACTGGGAATTTTCCCGAACCCGGCACCCGAAATTGCAGCTCAGTTTTATAAAAATGCATCCAGCTATTTCAGGTATTTAAATATTCAAACCAACTCGTCCAATCCTCCGCCGCAAAATCTTATGGTGTCCACCCGAAAAAATCACCTGCTTCCCTTAAACATTGGTTATAAAAGCCTGGCAGGGGCATATTCCAAAAATACACGCCGGAACATAGCAAAGGCAAATAGAAATCACCTGAATTTTGTAGAAGGAACCAGGCTGGAAGAGTTTCTGGCTTTTAAAGAGAAAAATTTAGCGGGCAATACTTCTAAATCTGTTATTCAAAAATTAAAAAGCATCATTGCCTACAGCCAGTATAAAGGAATCGGGGAAATTACCGGCATTTACTCGCCATCCAATGAATTGTGTGCGGCCGTTTATTTTTGCCGTTGGAAAGAAAGGTTGATTTACCTGAATGCCGTTTCCAGTTCGGAAGGGAAGAAACTAAGGGCCATGTTTTATTTACTTGATCAACTGCTGCAGACAAGCGCGGGCAAAAACCTGGTTATCGATTTTGAAGGCTCTGTAATACCGGGGATAGCCCGCTTTTTTGAAGGATTTGGTGCTACTCCTGAAACGTATTACCAACTTTTTCAAAACAAGTTGCCTTTTCCATTGAATAAATTCTAAAACGGCAAGAATGAACCGACTGTCAATTAAAAAACTGGCACTCAGAATGTCTCGACCTTTTCCACTGAAATGGCTTCGAAGGTTATCCGGTCAAAATTTTATCTTTCCTTTTTACCATACGGTAACCAACACGCCATCACCCTGCGTGAAACATCTCTATCCTGTTCCAACTGAGAAACAGTTCCGGGAAGACCTCGATTTTCTGCTTTCACACTTTTCGCCAGCTGACTACCACCAGGTTTTCCATTTTGCCAAAAGCGGGGAAAAACCCAAAAAACCAGGCTTCTTTCTCAGTTTCGACGACGGGTTTGCAGAGTGCTGGCATGTTGTTGCCCCAATTTTAAAAGAGAAAGGAATTCCCGCTGCGTTTTTTATCAATCCTGCTTTTGTTGGAAACCAACAATTATCGCATCGGCAAATGGTGAGCCTCCTCATCGATAAAGTGTTGCAACCGGTTTCCAACGGACTGCTAAAAAAAGCAGGTATCCTGATTGGCGAAACCCTGCAGGAATCAGTTGATTTGGTGGAAATTGTAAAAAATTTTACCGTTGCCGATATCGAAAAAATTGAAGCGCTGGCCGGTCTTTTCAAAATCGATTTTGAAGAGGCCCTCAATACTTTTAAACCCTACATGAACTTGTCAGAAATACGGCAGTTGCAATCCGACGGTTTTATAATCGGGTCGCATAGTTTCGGCCATCCGGAATTCCATGTGCTGAACGAGGAGCGAATGAAATCAGAAATCGAACAGAGCTTTCGCTTTATTGAATCGAATTTAAAAACCGGGCACCGGGTATTTTCATTCCCTTTCAGCGACTTAGGAGTACCACTTTCCCTATTCAGGTATCTTACCGATGAAATGAACGTGGAGATAAGTTTCGGCACCTCGGGGATTAAACGCGATGAAGCTCCCCGAAACCTTCAGCGAATACCAATGGAAATTCATGGATTTAATGGAGCAGAAGAAATTATCCGGTCAGAGTATTTTTACTATCTTGGCAAGGCTTTGATCGCTAAAAACCTGGTGAAACGAAAATGAATCTCATCCAAAAATATCTCGATACTTTTACCCGCTTTGGACAAAATAAAGCTTTCTGTCTGAAGGATAATAGCTATACGTACAGGGAATTTTTGTCATTTATAAACGGCAGCCGCGAATTACTTGAATCCCAACCCGGATTCAGGGCCGAAAAACCGGTTGCTGTGCTGGTCAATGAATTTTCGGAAACCTACGCCGCCGTTTTTGCCATCTGGTTTTCGGGTGGCGTTTTTGTTCCGTTGGATCCGAAGGCACCAAAGGCAGTAAATGAAGAGATTATTCAAAAATACAATATCGAATTCATTTTCAGTGCTGGGAAAAAAACGGACAAAACGGGTTTTAAGGATGCAAATATTTTGAATAACAGAAATGTTTCTTCGGATAAAGAATCTTCGCTTTTCCCCTGGGATGAAAATCAGACCCTGTACGTTTTAAACACTTCGGGAAGCACGGGAACACCCAAAAACGTGCCCATCACCCTGAAAAATGTAGCGGCTTACCTCGAAGGATTTCTCGAAAAATACCCGGATCTCGATGCTTCCGATAATTTTTTACAAACCTACGAATTAACAGCCGATGCTGCCTTCTCCGGCTACCTGGTGCCATTTCTTCTGGGGGCTACTGTATATTCGGTTCCCGAGAGCCCGTTCAAACCTTTTGCGACAGCTAAAATTCTTTCCGAAGAACCCATTACCTGGGTAAAGGCTACCCCTTCATTATTGGCTTGCCTGCGGCCGTTTTTTGAGTCGATTCATCTGCCCCGCTTAAAACATTTCCATTTTGGAGGCGAGGCGCTTCCTGCCGGTTTCGTTGAAGCCTGGCGGCCCCGCATACCGAATGCCGAAATTTCGAATGGATATGGTCCAACCGAAACCACAATTACAGCAACCATTTATAAGTGCCTTCCCGGGGAACCACTGAAAGAAAAAAACAATGTGGTGAGTATTGGCAAGCCTTTTAAAAACGTTGAAGTCTTTATTCAAAAAATGCCAGGCCAAAAGGAAAACCGTGGCGAGCTATACATTACCGGGGAGCAAATGATGAAAGGATACTGGTTTTCCGGTGAGCAGCCTTTCAAAACAATTGAAACCAACGGGCAGTCAAAACAATTTTATCCAACTGGCGACAAAGTGGAGCAAGACGATGAGGGGGATCTTTATTTTCTGGGCAGGTTAAACGATCAGGTTAAAATAAACGGGTACCGCATTGATTTAGCTGAAGTTGAAAATGGGGTGCGGAAAATTATCTCAGGGGCAGGAAATGTGGCCGCGGTGGCCGTGGAAAAATCTCCGGGGATGAAGCAGTTAGTGGTATTCATCGAAAATTACCAGGGGAACGGAAACGAAATTACCGAAAAAATGGCCCTTCGTTTTCCCCACTATAAAATTCCGGAAAAAATTACCGGCATTCCCAAATTTCCCCTGAACCGTTCCGGAAAGACCGATAAAAAAATGCTTGTGTCACAATTTCTTGCTTCTCAAACAAATGAATGAAAATATAAATAACCTGTTTAATTTTTATCGCGAAGCTGGTGCATGTCCTTCGGTTTCACTGATTGAGGAAGTCCATTTTTGCGCGGTTAGCGGACTAAACAACAGCTGGCCGCAAATGGTTTTCGGGCTTGAGCTTTCCCCAAATCCGGCAACAGATATCGGGCAGATTCTAACCAAAACCGTTTCCGAAAATCTACCAGGATTCGCAGTTTGCAATGCTGATTTTTTCAATATGCAGAGTTTGGAAATCCTGCGTGAAAAAGATATTTATCCGGTAAAAATATGGACACTTATGAATGCCCGATCCTTCGCATCAAAACCACACGGGCAGCAAAAAAACGTTGAAATCAGAAAACTGCAGACGACTACTGAACTTCATGATTTTATGGATTTGATAAATGCAGAATTCTTGCAATCGGCAAAAATGAATCCGGTACTGGCTGAAGAAATGAATGATAAAGATGCTTTCAGTTTTTACGGGCTATTTGCTGCAGGAGAACTGGTCAGCGGCCTTCTTGCCTTTTCCGATTTAAATACCACCGGGCTCTATTTTATTGCAACGAAACGGGCTTTTCGGGGAAAAGGTTTGGCGGCAGGGCTCATTCGGCATGTAACAAGTTTGTGCAGACAGGAAACAAACAAAGTGGTTTTGCAGGCCACGCAAAAGGCAGTACCTTTGTACACGCGGCTGGGATTTTCGGTCTGCGGGAAAATGGTAATTTTTTGGAAACGGTAATACATTGATGGAACGAAAAGAAATAGCGGAAAAGACATTCATCATTTTTCAAAAAGTTTTTGGAGATGTCGCGCATTTAAGTGAACAAACTTCGGCCGACGATATCGATAAATGGGATTCGCTGAACCACGTGATTTTGATACAGGAGCTGGAAAAAACATTCGGGATGAAATTCGATTTGTTTGAGATTATTGAAATCAGGGACGTGGGCGGATTGGTAGATTATATTTACTCAAAAAAATAATGCATGGAAATCAGGGAAATTACAGTAGGAGCATTGCCTGATTTTATCCAAAGCCGGGAATATAAAAGTCTCCATCCAAAACCCATTACACCTCACAGGGCTATTTCACAATTCAAAAATCCGCATGCCGAAAAAGATGATGTGGCACTGGTTTTTGTTGCCACTAACGACACATTGCTGGCATTTGCGGGATTGCTTCCGCATAAAATTTCAGGATCAGAAGAGCGTGTGTTTTCCAATTCAGGATGGTGGGTTCATCCAGAGTATGGGCGTAAGTTTGGTCTCCCGGTGCTCTTGCATGCTCTTCGGATTTGCCGGCAGCGAATGTTTGTTACCGATGCCACAGCCCACACCCAATCCATTCTCGAAAAAACAGGATTGTTTACGTTTTTTCCACCGGTTAAAGGCTCCCGTTTTTTTCTTCGCTTTTACTCGGGTGAGTGGTTGCTAAAAAACAAAAAAAAACGGTTTTTATCCTACCCTTTTTCGGTATTCGATAAAATTTTGAATGCTTTGATTTCCCTCCGTGTTTCATCCCTGTTAAAAAGACACTTACCTGAAAAATATTCAATAAATTCGAGGATCACTATAGGTGATAATCTGGCAGAATTTGTAAAACAACATTCCGGGGATAGTTTTTTATTGCAAGACAGTGCGAAATTAAACTGGATAGTGGAAAATCCCTGGGTTACGTATAACAAAAAAGACCCGGAATTTTCGTACCCTTTCACTTACCGGGTTGAAAATTTCAGTCAGGAATTCCTGGAGGTGAAAAAGGGACCTGAAACTGTAGCATTGCTGCTGTTATCGGTTCGCGACAACCATGCTTCCGTGCCGTTTATCTACTATAAAGAAGGCGTGCTGAACGATGTGGCACACGTTCTTTGGGCCCATTTAGCCCGGATTAAATCAACCAGCCTGGTAGTTTTTTATCCCCACCTGAGAAATGCCCTTGGAAAAACAGGAAAAATGTGGTGGTTTCGAAAAAATATTACCCGGTTTGCTGGCTATTCAAAAGAATTGGATCCTATTTTTGCAGAAAAAAATTTTTCTTTTCAGGATGGAGAGGGAGATGTTGTTTTTACGTAAATACAAATTATTTGATAAATGGAAATAAAAATTTTTGGAAACAACCAAACCATATTCGACCAGTACCTGGCAGAAATCAGGGACGAATCCATCCAGAAAGATCCGCTGCGGTTCAGGGAAAATTTATACCGCCTTGGCGAATTGTTTGCCTACGAAATCAGTAAGGAGCTGGAATATGATACCTCAGATATTAAAACGCCGCTGGGAACTGCAAAAGTTCCGGTGTTAAAAAAACAACCTGTGTTGGCTACCATTTTACGTGCCGGTTTGGCCATGCACAACGGGTTGCTGAAAATTCTGGACCGCGCTGAGAATTGTTTTATTTCCGCTTATAGAAAATACACGGAGAATGGCGGTTTCGAAATCGAATTTGAATACATGGCCTCGCCATCGCTCGACGAGAAAGTGGTTATTCTTTCCGACCCCATGCTGGCCTCGGGAAAATCGATGGAAATAGGTTACGAAGCGCTATTCAGCAAAGGCACACCAAAACATGTTCACCTAGTGGCAATTATTGCCAGTCAGCAAGGAGTGGAGTACGTTAAAGAAACCATTAAAGCAGACAATGTAACACTATGGTTGGGCGCTGTTGACGAGAGCATGACATCTAAATCGTACATCGTGCCCGGGCTCGGCGATGCCGGCGATCTCGCTTACGGTGAAAAAGTGGATTCAAAGTGATGGCTTCAGCCATCATCCCCGCGAAAGCGGGGATCTGCTATAGGTTATGAGATTCCCGCTTTCGCGGGAATGACAGCTTTTATTTACGGACTTTTCCCGGACTTCCGACATCTTTCAAAAATACACTTCCACATTTACGTTGTCGCGATTAAACCCTTTTCCTTTCAGGATTTCCATGGCATCGAAAATCATGTCGCTGTTGCCGCAGAGGTAAAAGCTGGTGTTTTCATCAAATTGGTTTTGTTCCAGGTAATTGGTAACACGTCCCTGGAAATCACCTGAATCATCGCGCGAAGTGCACAAAACAAATTTGTCGCTGTCGTAATGTTCTTTTTCGTAAGCTTCGGTTGCAAAGCGCACGCCGTGAATCATCTGGTAGTTTAAACCGGGATTACTGAGGATCATGCTGTGAAAAGGGGCAATGCCTGTTCCGCTGGCAATAAATACATGTTTGTGGGTATCGCGCCTTTTATTGTCGAGCGAGAATTTTCCAAACGGGCCATGAATTTCTACCATATCACCTTTTTTCAGGTACTTCAGTTTAGGCGAAAAGTAACCACCCTCAACTTCTTTCACTAAAATTTCGAGGTGTTCTCCTTCCTCAGCGCTGTATATGGAGTACTCCCGACTTTGATAATCTCCTTTTATTGAAAGCGAAATGTGTTGGCCCGCTTCAAATTTGAACCTGCTTTTGGGGAGCTGCAACACAAATGTTGATTCTGTTAAATTGCGAATATCCAGTACTCTGTAGTAATTGGTGTCAATTTGTACTTCTGGTTTCATAGTAAATGTCATGCCGTATTCTTCTGTTAAAATGTTCTTTTTTTTGTTTAAAGTCAGCAAAAATAATATCTACCGGGAATAAAATACTTTTTTGTCTGAAATATGGTCGGTAATTATAGAGAATTAACCCATTAATAACACAATTGTTCGTAAAACATTTTTTAATTTCAGTTTACCCCTGAAAGCCAAAATATTAAACAGGTAGCTTAAAATTTCAGGTAGAAGTCGTGAGTCAGCATTTTGTATTGAGGTGAAAAGTCGCTGCCCTCATCATTCCGAATACTTAAGCTGGTTTTTTCAGGCTGTTGTGGTTTTTGTGTAAATTCCATGAGGCTGCGGTTGGCCGGTTTTTGTGGGTTGGGTTTTACCTCCGTTAAAAATGAAAGGTATAACCCATGGTGTTTTGCCGTTTCAATGAATTTTGGGGCACTATCTGCCGGTAAAATCAATGCCAGTTTTCCTTTTGCTGTTAACAGTTTTTTGGCTCCTTCGGCCAAATCGGTAAACGAAAGTAAATCGCTGTGCCGCGCCATGGCCAGGTTACTGTCGGCCGGTTTTTTATTGTTTTCGAAAAATGGCGGATTGGAAACAATGCAATCAAATTGATTTTGACTTGTAGCCGCAAATTCCTGAAAAGATTTGTGGTGAATAGAAATCCGGTTTGGCCAGGGCGAATTACGGGCATTTTCAGCTGCTTCGCCTGCTGCATTTTTTTCGATTTCGATCCCGGTAATATTTGCCCGGGAGCGTTGTGCCAGCATCAAGTCAATAATGCCGGTGCCGGTTCCCACATCCAGCATTGTATTTGCACCGGAAATATTCACCCAGGCACCGAGCAGAACCCCGTCGGTACCGACTTTCATGGCTGCTTTTTCCTGAATAATTTTAAATTGCTTAAACTGAAACCAGTTGTTATGTGCCATGTTTAAAATTTTTCAAAAATGCCCACTCCGAAAAGTGCAAAGTCATACTTCACAGGATCGGTTTCTGTGAATAACGGGCGGTTGTATTTTTCTGCCTTTTCGTCGAGAAATTTTTTGAGATCAAACCTCCCTTCAGTCATTCTGTAGTCCCGTTTTCCCATCCTTCAATCACTCCGTCTTTTAGGTGGATAATTTTGTCGGAACGTTCAGCAAACTGATCGTCGTGGGTAACAATTACAAAGGTTTGCCCGAAATCGTCGCGCAGGTTAAAGAGCAGGTCGTGCAATTCGTTTCGGTTGGCCGAATCGAGGTTGCCCGAGGGCTCGTCGGCCAAAACAACGGCGGGTTTGTTAATTAAGGCGCGCGCCACTGCTACCCGCTGTTTTTCACCACCCGACAATTCTGAAGGTTTATGGTGGATTCGTTCGATTAATCCCAGGTAATCAATCAGTTTCATCGCTTCCTTCTCGGCATCCCGTTTTGAAAGTCCGGCGATAAAAGCCGGGATACAAACATTTTCGAGGGCCGTAAACTCCGGCAACAGGTGGTGAAACTGAAATACAAAACCGATTTCCTTGTTCCGGAATTCAGCAAGTTTTTTTTCAGGAAGTGCAGACACATTTTTGTCGTTATAAAAAATTTCGCCGCTGTCGGGCTTGCTCAGTGTTCCCAAAATTTGCAGCAAAGTGGTTTTGCCTGCACCGCTGGCACCCACCACCGAATAAATTTTTCCCCGCGGAATTTCCAGGTGGATATTTTTCAACACTTCGAGGTTCCCAAACGATTTTTTTATGTTTTTTGCTTTTATCAACGGCCAAATATTTTATTTAATAACTTCAATTTTAAACAAAAAGTATTTCCTGAATGATGTATAAAATATAAATTCCAATCAGGATACCACCTGATAATTTCCCAAGTTTCCACTTGCTGAAAATCAGCAGCAGCAGGAGTAAAACAACTGAGCCGAACAAGATGACAGCCGAACGTGTAATGTCTCCGCCAGATTCTACCGTTCCGCCGTAAAGCAGGATAAAAATGCCCAGTGGTAAACCAAGTCCCACGAGTATATCAAAAATATTGGAACCAATGGCATTGCTTACGGCCATATCGCCGCGTCCCTGCCGTGCAACTATTAAAGAAGAAAAGAGGTCGGGGACAGAAGTGCCCACAGCAAGCACAGTAAGTGCAATAATCGATTCGGGGATATTCATAGCTGCTGACACAAAAACTGCCAGATCAACCAGCGCCCAGCTCAATCCTGCAATAAAAAGAACCGACATGAGAAAAACCAGGTAGTAATGTTTTTCGTCAGGGAAAATGCGTGAAATCAGCCGGTCGAAAACTCCGATAATTCCTTTTTTGTTAATTTTTGCTTTCGGCTCATCGTACTCGAGATCGTTATAGGGCAATACTTTTTTCCAGTATATCACGGCAACTACATAAACCACATAAACACCCAATAGGATAATGGCTTCATTCATGGTAAAATTTCCGTCCCAGATAAACAGGATCAACAGCAGCACGGAAACGGAGTAAAAAAAGAAATCGCGGGCTGCGGGCTGCCAGTTTAACCTGGTTTTTCGTACCAGGGCTGCTGCCCCAACAATGGCAAGCAGGTTAAAAATGGCGCTGCCCACAATACTGCCAATGCCAATGGCCTGGTGTTCTCCGGGTTTTAATACTGAAAACAGGGCTACGAACAGTTCCGGGGCGCTGGAGCCAACAGCCATAAGTGTTGCGCCGGCGGCATCGCTTGAAAGACGAAGATCGGTGGAAATTTTGTCTAAGGAAGCAATGAAAAATAAATCGACAATGCGGGCCAGTAAAACAAAACAAACCAACATTGCCAGGGCTGAAAGCAAAACCATAATCCCGGGTTTAATTAATCCTCTGTGTAATCTTTAATGCCTTTTTTGTCATCATCTTTTTTGTTTTTGGCATTATCATCAGCGGATTCTTCTATTTTCTTTCCTAATTTGGTGGTTTCTTTACCCACTTTTTCAGTAGCCTCGTTGGCTTTTTCTTTTACATCTTCCGATATTTTCTGAATGTTTTTTTCCACGTCAGAAGTTTGCTCGTCAAATTCGTGCTTCACTTCATCGGTTTTCTTTTTAACGTTGTCTTTAATTTCGTTGAAATCCTTTTTGATATCAGAAGTGTTTTCGTTGATTTCGCGCTTTATCTCATTGGTTGCCTTTTTAAATTCGAGCATTCCCTTTCCCAGGGTTTTGGCAATATCGGGAATTGCTTTTGCACCAAAAAAAAGCAATGCCAGCAGCATTACCAAAACAAGTTCCCCTCCGCTAATGAATAATATGTGGTTCATTCTACTTTTTTATTTAGCTCACAAATATACAAATTGGAACCATCAATTTTTAATGATGGCTTAAAAAAGTAATAGCCCTGCAAAATGCAAGGCTATTCACTTTATTCGTATTACTTCAAAGCATTATTTTTTACGCTTGCTGACAACTTTTGCCACTTTCTTTTGGAACTCGTACGAAATTGGCGTAGCTACAAATAACGATGAGTAGGTACCTACAACAACTCCCACGAGAAGCGCGAATGTGAACCCGCGAATGGTTGCCCCTCCAAAGAGGAATATGGCGAGCAGCACCACAAACGTTGAAAGCGATGTACTAAAAGTACGGCGTAACGTACTGTTCACAGCCTCGTCAACATTTTGTTCCCGGTGCCGCTTCGGGTGCAGTTTCATGTATTCCCTGATGCGGTCGAAAACTACCACCGTGTCGTTAATGGAGTAACCCAAAACAGTAAGAATTGCCGCAATAAATGCCTGGTCAATTTCAAGCGAGAACGGCAAAATATTGTACAGCAGCGAGAAAATACCGAGCACAATTATGGAGTCGTGGGCGAGGGCGACAATTGCTCCCAGGCCATACTGCCAGTTGGTAAACCTGACAAGAATGTATAAAAAGATGATAACGAGGGCAAGGCTGATGGCAATAACAGCATCTTTTCGGATATCGTCAGAAATTGACGGGCCAACTTTTTGCGAACTCATCTGGTAATCAGATGTAAACTGTTCAAGTGTTACGTTGCTGTCAATCAGTCCTTCTTCCTGAAGCCCCTGCATTAACAACTCTTCCACTTCGTTATCAACGTTTTTACTGTCGTCATCAATCTTGTAATCAGTAGTGATTCGAACCTGATTGTCGGCACCAAAGGTTTTTACTTCGGGAATTTCGCCATAAACGTTACCCAGGGCAGTTTGGACATCGTTCACCTGCACATCCTGGTCGAAGCGTACCACATAGGTGCGGCCTCCTTTAAAGTCGATGCCGTAATTTAATCCGCGAACGGCGAGCGAACCAATGGACAAAATAATCAGTGCACCGGAAACGATATATGCAATTTTTCTTTTTTCCAGGAATTTAATGGAGGTATTACGCAACCAGTTTTCGGTGAATTTTGAACTGAATAAAATCTTTTTGTTCTTTTTCAGTCTATAGTCAAAAATAATTCTTGTTAAGAATATGGCACTGAAAAGTGAGGTGATAATACCGATAATCAGGGTAGTTGCAAAACCTTTAATCGGTCCTGACCCGAATACATAAAGCACAATACCGGTGAGCAGGGTAGTTACCTGGCCGTCGATAATTGCGGAATACGCATTTTTATACCCATCAGAAATAGCCAGCTTAAGTCCTTTCCCGGCCCTGAGTTCTTCCTGTACCCTTTCGTAAATAAGCACGTTGGCATCAACCGACATACCTATTGTAAGCACAATACCGGCAATACCGGGCAGTGTTAATGTAGCACCCAGCGATGCGAGTATTCCAATAATAAAGAACATGTTGGCTATCAGTGCCACATTGGCTGTCAGGCCGGCATTGCGGCTGTAAAAGAAGAACATGTAAATCAGTACCAGGATAAATGCAATCAGGAACGAATAGAAACCGCTGTTAATGGCTTCCTGGCCCAATGAAGGCCCAACAATTTCTTCCTGGATAATACGTGCCGGGGCGGGCATTTTACCCGACTTCAGAATGTTGGCAAGGTCTTTTGCTTCTTCAATGCTTTCGAGCCCGGTAATGCTTGAACGACCGCCTGAAATTTCATTTTGAACGGTTGGGAATGAGCGAACGTAGCCGTCGAGCACGATAGCAATTGATTTGCCAATGTTTTCTTTGGTCATCCGTTGCCAGATCTTGGCACCTTCGCTGTTCATGGTCATCGACACTTGCGGGTTTGAACCAAACTGGTCGTAATCCTGGCGGGCATCGGTAATAACGTCGCCATCAAGTGGTGGTTCACCGTCGCGGGTAGTTACTTTTAATGCGATTAAGCGGAAATAATTTCCTGCTTCGTCAACCGGGTTGGCTGTCCAGCGGAACATCAAATCCCGCGGGAAAATGTTTTTAATTTGTTCACGGGCCAGTATGTCGTTCACCCTTGCCGTATCTTTAAAATGAGCAATTCCCACAGCCGGGCCGGGGAACAGTTGCCCCTGCTGGTCGGTGCTTGGGTTTAAGAGAGCGAAAAGCGGATATTCTTCCCTGAAATTTTCAAGGTTATCCATTCCAGCTCCTGTAGTGTCATCTGCTGCACCTTCTGAAAGTTCATCGAGTAATGAGCTTTCTGTTTCAGCGGTATCAGCTTCCGCAACTTCTTCTGCTGTTTCAGCGGTTTCATCAACTTCATCAACCTGTTCGGCTTCAGTTTCTGCTGTATCGCTTTCAATCGATTCCAGGTCTTTTAACCGTTCATTGGCTTGCAGCAGGTACTGGTAAACTTCCTGGTTTTCGTAGGTTTCCCAGAATTCGAGCATGGCCGTTCCCTGAAGCAGATCGCGAACCCTGTTCTGGTCTTTCACCCCGGGGAGTTCAACCAAAATGCGGCCTTTTGTCTGTAGCTGCTGAATGTTGGGCTGCGCCACTCCAAAACGGTCGATACGTGTGCGGATAATGTTAAAAGCATTGTCGATGGCAGCATTGGTTTCTTCGCGGATAACATCGAGCACTTCTTCGTTGGTTGAATTGATGTTAATTCGGTCGCGAAGTTCGAGTGTCAGGAAAATTGATGCCAGCCGCGCGTTGGGATCGATTTCTTCAAATGCCTCACCGAAAAGGGTTACAAAATCTTCCTGGCTATCTTCCTGCAATTCGTTGGCACGGGCTATAGCAGCATTGAACGTGGAGTCAGTGCTGTTGTTTGACAACGATCTGATTAAATCTTCAACTGAAACTTCAAGCGTTACGTTCATACCTCCTTTGAGGTCGAGGCCGAGGTTAAGCTCGAGTTGTTTCACATCTTTGTAGGTAAATTCTTTCAGGCCCAAAAAGTTATATACAACTTCGCCTGAGATGGAGTCCAGGTAAAAATACTCTTTGTCCGGGTCGCCCTGGGCATACTCCACAGCATCTTTTTCCACTTGTTGGGCTTTCCAGGTAAACGATAGCTGGTAAAGGCAAACGGCGGCAAGCAAGATGGCAAGTGTTAAAATAGCACCTTTGTTTTGCATGAAAATTAAATTTTAAATTGTTTTATTTTTTTGAAATTTTTTCCTGAAAAAAAGTTGAGAATCACTTTTGCAAGTGTTGCTGGAATTCGCTATTTCAGGTATAACGAATGTACCAAATCTGGTTATGACAGCAGCGGATCGTCGTCAGGGAAAGTAAAGTAGTAATGCCTGAACGTGAGATGGTGGTATGAAAAAATCAAGGGGGTGTGTGGTTTTTTGCTTTCAGCTTTTAGCACCTGGTAGTTTCTAACCTGGTGGTATTGCTGAATGTGTTTGTTGTGCGAATGCTCAAATAGTTTGCGCGACGGGGGTTTTTGAAATGATGTGTTGGCACCGCAGGAATTAACAGGGTTGAAGAGGTAAACTACGCCAAACTCTGTTGAAGTGTCGGTCGTTTCTTCCATTTCATCCATCTCTACCGGATGGTTCTCAAAATATTCGTCGAAAAGTACAGCAACCGCAATCAATGCAGCAAAAACTGCAATTTTGGCAAGTGCCTTTTTCGATATCCTGATATTTAATTCCAAAGCCTTCATTTTGAGCGCAGCAAATATACCCAAATTGTTCAGGTTTGCAAAAATGAAAAGTTTATAATTTCAATCGGAGCATTTTTTTTTTGTAATCAATTGTTGCCTGGTGTTTCAACAGAAAATCACTTCCGATTAACCCGCAGATTTTCCGGTTTGTTGCTTTTGAATAAAAGGTGTTGATGTGCGATAAATCGAGCAGCGCCACCCGCAGGTTTTCCACTTTCATTTTACCCAGCAAAAACGATTGGAGCCGGCCTGTTTCGGTTTCAATTGGATTTTCGCCAATTCCAGCGGTGTGCACTTCTTCTGGGCCCTGGTTGTCAATTGAGAAGTATTCCGAGAGGGTTTTATCGAACACCGTTTTCGAAGCACCGGTATCAACCACCCAGAATCCTTCATTTCCGTCGGGAAGCACCGAGGAAACAACGAGGTGATAATTATCGTCTTCCAATTCGATTATTTGCAGGGGAACAGTAATCTTCATTTTTCAAAAATAAACAAAAAAAACGGCTGCTTTGTAAAACAGCCGTTCCAACTATCAGTAATCTGTTATATTTTTTACAGGATGTTCATTTCGTCCAACACATCCATAACACCTTTAACTGCTTTTGCTGAGCTGTGCAGCATCTCTTTTTCTTCCTCGTTTAAAGCCACTTCCAGAATTTCTTCCACACCGTTTTTGCCAAGTTTAACCGGAGAACCAACGAACATATCGTTGAGGCCATATTCGCCATCCAGTTTCACACAACAGGGGAAAATGCGTTTTTGGTCCATTACAATGGCTTCTACCATTTGTGCTGCTGCCGAACCTGGTGCGTACCATGCTGAAGTTCCCATGAGGTTAACCAGTTCGCCGCCACCTTTCTTGGTTCGATCAACAATGGCATCCAGTTTTTCTTTGTCAATTAATTCGGTTACCGGAATGCCCGAAACTGTTGTATAGCGGGGCAGCGGAACCATGGTGTCGCCGTGTCCGCCCATCAGCAATGCCTGAATATCGCGTGGCGAAACATCCAGCGCTTCGGCAAGGAAAGCACGGTAACGGGCAGTGTCCAGAATTCCGGCCATTCCCATTACTTCGTTTTTAGGCTTTTTGGCCGTAACGAAAGCAGCGTATGTCATTACGTCGAGCGGATTGGAAACGATAATAATTTTTGCTTTCGGAGAATATTTTACAACATTTTCGGTAACGCTTTTAACAATACCGGCGTTAATTGAAATAAGGTCATCGCGGCTCATTCCGGGTTTACGCGGAACTCCTGATGTGATTACAACTACATCAGAGTCAGTTGTTTTTGAATAGTCATTGGTTGAACCAATTAGCCGGGTGTCATAATAATTAACCGGGGCTGTTTGCCATAAATCCAAACTTTTTCCTTCCGATACTCCTTCTTTAATATCGACTAAAACTACTTCCTGAACAATGTTTTTTTCGGCAACTATCTGTGCGCAGGTTGCTCCAACATTTCCAGCTCCAACTACAGTTACTTTCATTTTATATTGCGTTTATAACGTTACTATTTAAACAAATAAAATACGATTTGTTTTTAAGAAGCGCAAAGATAATCGAATTTATCGAGGTTTAAAAGATTTAAAGATAGCCCCATCCGGTTTAACATTTTGGTAAAACAGAACAAAATCGGTTTTCGGTTGAGAAATTAGTTGCCTAATTTAACCAATAAGTAACTTTCAATACCAGCGCCCGGTTTCGCGATGTCCAGCTTCCGGGAATGTAATTGTCGGTATATACCAGGTAAATGTCCGAAACAGGCTGGTAACGCCACTGAAACCGCATGTTTATATTCATGTTGTCCAGTTGCTCGTTGTACTGTACAAACGTGGTCCAGAAAATATTTCTAGAAAAAGTAACATCGAGCTTGGGACCCAGTAGCCATAATTTGGTATGCTCAAACGGCTGTGGCAAATCCATGTCGGTGTAGTTAAAATTCATGGTCATGTTTACATAGGGTTGGAAACGGTAGCCGAGCTGCCCCTCTATGTATTGAATATTGCCATTGTAAAATGTTCCTTTGGCTGCTTCGGCCTGCCAGTTGAACAGGTTTTTTGATGGTGACATGTAATTAATAAAAGCCCTGCCAAAACGATAACTGCTACCTGCTGCCAGCGAATGTCCGTTGATGTGAGTGGGATCGAAATCTTTTTGAAGTTTCACATGCGAATCCTGGTAACCAAACTCCAGATTTGAACGGTTTTGGAATTCAAACATGTAGCTGTAGGTGTAAATGTGTTCAATTTTTTTGTATTCCGGATCGAAATAATTTTCCAGTTCAACTTCAATGCCGTGGCTTACTACTTTTTTATTTGGAACAAAAAGATAGCGGATTTCAGGTCCTAAAAAATTGTATCCTGTCCGGGGAACATAACCTGTTTCGGCGCGGTAATTTTCTCCTACCGATGTTTGCGAAAGTTCTACCTGGATATTTTTTGTCTTGTACCCGAGGCGAGCTCCCTGTGAATATTGCTTGTCGGGATTGCCGGGCTGGAATGAGCGGTGATAGAAAAATTTGCCTTCCCAGAAATTGTTTTTGCTGGCCAGGTTGTAATCGAAGCCGGCAACGCGGTTAAATAAATTGGAGTTGTCGGGTTGATTCAGGTATTCTTTATTCACAAAGATGAACCCGAAATTGGAGCGGGCAAAAACTTTTTTCTGTACCGAAGCCACGGTGAAATTACGGGCCAGGTGTTCGCGGGTTGCCATGTTCATGAACCCAATGCGCCAGTCGTTGCCCAGTTTTCCGCTCAACCGTGCACCTGCCAAAACCGGTGCATCTAAACCAATCCTGCGCGAAAAAAATGGTGTTACCGTGTGGTAGCCAAACCCTGAAAAAAGATCGCTGTTTTCGAGGAAAAACTGTCGCTTTTCAGGAAAGAACAGTTCGAAACGGTCGATATTGGTCACTTGCTGATCCACTTCCACCTGCGCAAAATCTGGGTTGTAGGTCAGGTCCAGGTTCATGGACGAAGAAAAACCGATTTTGGCATCGAAGCCAAAATCTTTGTCGTACTCTGCACCGTCGCCAAATTCATAATCGTTGGCAAAGCTTCCATAAATGTAGGGAATCAGCGAAAAATTGATTTTCGATTTTGGCAGCGGTTCATCAAAACGCATCACCCCGGTGTAGGCGAGCGACGCTGTTGGGAACTGACGCGGTACGGGTGCCCAGCTCGATTTTTCATTGGTTTTCAAATCGAGGCGGCTGAAATTCACATTCCAGCGCTGGCCGCCCGAAGGATACCGGACCGATTTAAATGGAATGCGCATTTCAGATACCCACCGGTCGTCATGATGAACGGTTTCCGCCTCCCATTTGCAGTCCCAGTCGAGGTTCACTGCAGAGCCGTCGCTCATGGTGCCGTCCCATTTTGCTCCCGACGCTGATATACCGAACGAAAAACCGTTGGTTTGATCGAGAAATGTGTCGAAAAAAGAGAGGAAGTTATCGTTGTTTCCAAAATTGAAATCGCGCCGGAATGACTCCATTATGCGTTTGCCGGGAACCGTGTCGTAAAACACGAAGGCCATGTAAAGTGCTTCATCGTCATACGTCATCATAACTTCCGACTGCTGATAGGCAAAGCCGGTATCGACGGGAAGAACCCTGTAAAATGGTTGGGCTTTTTGGGCAGCCTGCCAGTCGGGTTCATCAAGCACACCGTCGATGATAATTGACGACTGCGCTTTTTTTACGTTGTAAACAAAATCTTTGTTGTGAGTGTCATTTATTGTGTCGTTTTTCAGCACTTTCAGCGGGGCGGCATTTAACAGCGAAACGGTTAAAATTAACAAGATGGTTCCGGTAATTTTCATTTTCAGAAAAAGTTAATTGATTTAGGTTACAGCCCTCAAAGATATTCAAATTGTTAAAACCCCAATGTTACCTGCTCCATGTTTTAATGACATAATAATAAAGTTTTAGGGATGAATATTATTTTGAGGTGCTGATAAAATTTTCCACGCAAAGACTCGCAAAATTATATGCGCAAAAAGCGCGAAGTTTAAAGATTATTGACCACCCGGTGAATGTTATCCTTTAATGTTTTGGAGTTAAAATTTATTAGTAGTCCTGGTTTTATTCCTGATAATTTCAGATAGGTGAGCAACTGAGTAGTATCATTCTCAGTCATTTGTTTTTTCTTTGCGAATTTTAGCGTTTCTTTTATTTTT
>NZ_JBSQIC010000022.1:0-45633 GCF_055108615.1 Tangfeifania sp.
TTTTTTTTTTTGAATATTTGTTTAATCGAACTTTTTTTAAAATTGACTGCTTGTTTCAAATTAACACCTGAACCACCAACAAGTTTAATTTGCATGATTATAGAAGTGTGAGATTTTTATTCAAATTTTTCAAGTTCGGTCTTGTCAAAATCAGCATTGAGAAAAAAGTAGGTCCCCTCGTGGGTTGTGTTCAGCCGGATGATGTTCATTATTATGAAATTGCTTAGAATTTCCTGTGCTTTTTGCCTCGAAATTTGGGCCAGCCGCATGAATTTTGAAAATGTAATCCTTTCGTTTTCCCGGAGGTACTGAATCAGAAATTTTTCATCATCGGAATAGGTAAAACAAATTCCTTTTGGGCTGTTCTGTTTGTTCCAAACCACCAGTTGAATTTTGTGTGCTAAAATATTTTCATCGTTTTTTCTGATATAAGCCAGCCACTTTCCACTTTCGTCTTTCGCGTAATGGGGCTTTTCAATGCTGGGCTCTATTGAAATTTCGAGTACGGTTTTTGCTTCGGAATGCCATTGTTTGGTGGAAAAGTTGATGGGCGGGTTGCTGTAAATTTTGGCGGCTGCTTCAACCATGTAAAACTCTTCGTCGGTGCTTATTCCCACTATTTTGCCATTATCTTTCACTCCTATGAGAAGCCTCCCTCCATCGGTATTGGCAAATGCAACCAGCGATTTTGCAATTTTTTTCGAGTCGTTTATACAGTACTTGAAATCTTGCTGCTGGTGTTCGCCCTCTTCAATCAGTTTATGCAAAAATGTATTCACAACCGTTTTTTTAAACTTCGATACCAAAAATCACCCGGGCCAGGTATCCTAATCCAAATGAGATTAACCCGACTACTGTACTTAAAACTACCATTTCGAAAAAATGTTTTTTGAAAGGCTGCTCGTTGGCTACCGAAACGTAATAACTAAAGAGGAACACAATAAATACTGAGTTTAAAGCAGCCCAGCACAGGCTTCCCCAGGGAGAAGACAGGAGCAGGTAAGGGGCTACCAGGAAAATAACGGCCACGATATAGGCAATGCCGGTAAATATGGCCGATTTAACCGCTCCTTCCGTTTTCCCTTCCGATTTGTTGGAGAGATACTCCGACGACGACATCGAGAGGGCACCGGCTATGCCGGCAATAATTCCGGCAAGTGCCACCAGCCTGTTGTTCTGGAGGGCAAAGGTGAGCCCTGCCAGGGTACCGAGTATTTCGACCAGTGCATCGTTCAGGCCTAAAACAATGGAACCGATGTATTTCAACTTATCTTCGTCGATTAAGTTGAGCAGCTCATTCTCGTGCTCGTTCTCTTCCTGTTTTATTTTATTGGCTTCCGGGATTTCTTTTCCGATTTCGGTATAGTTTATTTGCGCCCTTTCTTCGCCGCGTTCCATCAGTTTTAGCCCGAAGGTAAGTCCGAGAATCCGTGAAATCCAGTAAAATTTCCGAATGTTCAGGGCACTCGGCGCGACCTCGCGGCCGCTTTGCGCTTCCCATATTTTATAATGCCTCAACTCATCTTCCGCAATTTCATTCAGGATGTTACGGTTTTTTTGATTTTTTGCTTTCCGGGCCAACCGTTTGTAAATGTGGTATTCGGTTATCTCGGTGCGTTGCGCCTTGATAATTTGTTTCCTCACCCCCGGGGTAAGCGTTTTTAAAGTTGTTTCGGTTTGCATTTTATTTCATCTCATTATTTCAATGGAATTCGCTGTAACTCCCGTGGATTATGATGTAACTCATGTGTGGATAGCGTTTATTCATGGTCGTTTCAGCCATTCAAAAGTTATATAATGGTCGGGGCTCATTCCTAATTTTTTATAAGTTTTGTGGGCCGCTTTGTTGTCCTTGTCGGCATACAAACGAATTCCTTTCAGCGACTCCTCTTGCAATACCAAATCTTTTAAATACAAATACATTTTGCTGTAAACGCCTTTTCTCCTGAATTCGGGAAGTATAAATACCGACTGGATCCAAAGCACAGTTCCGTTTCGCCAGTCGCTCCACTCGTAGGTAGTTAAAAGGGATCCTATGATTTTGCCTTTTTTTTCAGCCACATAGTAACGGCCTTTTGTGTCGTCATTTATTACTTCTTCCACACCTTTTTCTACTGTAGGTTGGTGAAGTTTAATATTTTCCGTTTCTTCGGCCATTGCCACTTGAAATTGGACAATTGCAGAAATATCTGCTTTATTTGCTATTCTTACTAACATTATTATTTTTAAAAGGCAAAATTAAAAAAACCGGCATAACCATTAAGATTTGGTTGATAAAAGTATCCGGCAAATTTTTTAGTATTAAAAAAACGCAATATGAAAATTGTTGTTGCTTCTAAAAATCCGGTAAAAATTGAAGCTGTACAAAAAGGATTTAAATCGTATTTTAATGATATTGAGGTTGAAAGTATTTTGGTCGATTCAGGGGTTTCAGAGCAGCCCGGCACCGATGATGAAACCCTAACCGGAGCAATCAACCGGGTAAAAGCCGCCAGAAATCAGATTTATGATGCTGACTATTGGGTGGCCATTGAAGGTGGGATTCAGGCCAACGAAAAAGATGTTCATGCTTTTGCCTGGGTAGTTATTTATTCGGCAGGGAAATATGGTGAGGCGCGGACTGCGTCATTTGTTCTTCCAAAAAAAATAGCCCATCTCGTGGCTGGTGGAATGGAGCTTGGAGTTGCCAACGACATGGTTTTTAACGAAACAAATTCGAAACAAAAAAACGGGGCCGTGGGGCTGCTTACCCACAACCAAATCGACCGGGTTGAGTTGTACCGTGCAGGTGTGGTTTTGGCTTTAATTCCCTTTGTAAATCAGGGGTTGTATTAGCCTGCTTGAATTAGACAAGTTAGCCTGCCTTTTGGGTTATCCGGTTAATTATTTCTTCCACCTTAATTTTTTCTTCCTGTAAAAGAACAAGCTGTAATTTTTCTTTTTCGAGTAAATTGCTCACCAATGGGCCAACTTCTCCGGTAATGATTACCGAAACGCCTTCTTTCTGAAGGTGCTTAACCAGTTTTACCCCGCTGTGATCTGAATCTTTGTACGGATTCTCAATAATTGAATATGTACCGCTTGCCTCGTTGTAAATAACAATGTTTTCACACTTTCCGAAGCGTAAATCGAGAAACGATTTTTCGGATTTTCCAGAAGAGGAAATTGCATATACTTTATTCATAACTTGAAAGTTGTTTTTTATTATAACAATTTTAAACCTGAAAGTTTTTTATTTCTGGTTGTTTAATGCTTCCCAGTATTCCAGCGCTTTACGTGTATGAGGTATAACAATGGTTCCGCCAACAACGTTTGCAACCGAAAAAATTTCAAATATTTCGTCGGTGGTAATTCCCTGTTCGAAACACTTCTCCAAATGGTATTTGATGCAGTCGTCGCAACGCAGTACCATGCTGGTTGCCAGACCAAGCATCTCTTTTGTTTTCCCGCTCAATGCACCGTCCTGGTAGGTGAGCGTATCCAGACTGAAAATTCGCTTCATTACCTTGTTGTCACTTTCCAGGATTTTTTCATTCATTTTTGAGCGATAATCCCGAAACTCTTTAGTCATCGATTGCATACACTGATTTTTAATTTAACAAGACTGCAAATATGCCATCATTCTGTAATAAGGAAAAGAAAAAACTAAATAAAAGTTCTACCTGTTTTATTTGGACGATTTCGTCAACTTTGCTCGCAGAATGAAATAACCTGCAACACCTGCTATTACTGACCCTGTGAGGACAGATAATTTGGCAGTGTTGGTAAATTCAGCAGTTGTAAAAGCCAGTTCTGTAATAAAAATAGACATCGTAAAACCAATACCGGCAAGCAATCCGGTTCCCAGGATATGGGCGAAATCAATTCCAGGCGGTAAGTCTGCAACTTTTGTTTTAACGGCAATGTAACTTAAAAGTGTAATACCTATTGGTTTTCCAAGTGTGAGGCCTAAAACAACACCCAAAGGAAGGGTTGCTGATTCGGGGGAAAAAAAATTGCCGCCCGACAGTTCAATGCCCGTGTTGGCAAATGCAAATATGGGCATGATAATGAATATGGAGAAATACTGGAGCGAATGTTCCAGCTTCTGTAACGGCGAATTTACCTTTTCATAGTTATCTTGCATATTTTCAATGGTTTCAAATTCTGCTTGTGATAATTTAAATTCTGATTGTTGCAATTCGCTGTTTTCTAACTTGTGGAGCGAATTATGAATGGTGTCGATAAATTTATGAGAATCCATTTTTCTGCGTGCCGGAATGGTAAAAGCCGCCAGTACCCCGGCTATTGTTGCGTGTACTCCTGAAAGAAGCAGGGGTAACCACAGAAGCAAGACCGCAACAGGGATGTAATACCAGATGTTTCGTGCGTTTGCCCGGTTCAAGGCTATCAACAGCAGAAACCCGCCCAAAGCAATAAAAAGCGCAACAAAATTTATTTCTGAAGTATAAAATATGGCAATAGCCAGCACTGCGCCAATATCATCAACGATGGCCAGAGCTGCCAGAAAAACTTTCAACGGCAGTGGAACTTTTTTGCCTAACATGGCTAAAATTCCCAGTGAAAAGGCGATGTCAGTAGCCATTGGGATTGCCCATCCCTCAAGTAATGTTGAGTTGGAAAAGTTCAGTGCGAAATAGATAAGTGACGGCACTAACATTCCTCCAACTGCAGCAAAAATCGGGAGCATCGAATTTTTTACTGATGACAGATTACCACTTAGAACTTCTCTTTTAATTTCCAAACCAATCAGGAAAAAGAAGATCGCCATCAAACCATCATTCACCCAGTAATGCATTGGTTTTGAAAGCTCGAAATCTTTAAAACTGAACGATAACTTGGTCTCATCCCAGAATTCGTGGTAATAATGCGCCAGCGGCGAATTCGCAATAACCAGCGCTGCAACGGTTGCAACAATGAGTAAAATACCGGAGGCACTTTCCGATTTTAAGAATTTTTGAATGGGTCTAATTGCACTTTCCATTTTTTGTAAGTTATAGAGTCAGATTAATTAATTATAATTATTTTTTTGCAAAAATGTTCACCGGGCGCAATGGAAAATTATTTTTACGAATGTATTAAAATCGGGACAAACAGCCTTGTATTTGCATAAAGATTCATGAAGTTTATTTTAACCATTGTTGGTTAGACAGTTAAATGAAACGAGGAAGTAAGTAGTGCCGACGTTGATATTTTGCAGCTATTTTTGTTTGACTGTTCCAATTAAAGTAGCAGACGTTGCTTTAGTAATTTTCACGTTTGCAAAGTCGCCTTTTTCAAAATTTTGTTTCGGGAAAACGACGACCTTATTTTGAGGTGTCCGGCCAAAAAGTTCTTCGTCTGATTTTTTGGAAACTCCTTCCACCAGCACTTCAAAGGTTTTACCAATATCCCCCTGGTTATTATCCAGTGAATGCCTGTTCTGAAGCTGAATCACTTCGTTTAACCGGCGCGTTTTGGTTTTCTCCGGCACATCGTCTTTCAGTTTTTTGGCAGCGTATGTGCCGGGCCTTTCCGAGTATTTAAACATGAAAGCCATATCGAATTTCACCTCTTGCATCAGCGACAATGTTTGGGCGTGGTCCTCTTCGGTTTCACTGCAAAAACCGGTAAATACATCGGTGGATAATCCGCAACCGGGCAAAATGGTTTTAATAGCCCGAATGCGGTCGAGGTACCACTCACGATCGTATTTGCGGTTCATCAGTTTTAAAATGCGCGAACTGCCCGATTGTACCGGTAAATGAATATGTTTGCAAATGTTGGGGTACTGTGCCATTATGTGCAGCACTTTGTCCGACATATCTTTGGGGTGCGAAGTGGTAAAGCGTATTCGCATTTCAGGATCGATTTTAGCAACCATTTCCAGCAAATCCCAAAAGCGCACCGGTTTCCGTTCTCCCCCGGGCAACCACTTGAAAGAATTAACGTTTTGCCCGAGCAGTGTTACTTCCTTATAGTTTTTTGCCGAAATATCTTTTACTTCATTTAAAATATCCTGTGGGTCGCGGCTGCGCTCGCGTCCGCGTGTGTACGGGACAATACAGTAGGTGCAAAAATTATTACACCCGCGGGTAATGCTCACAAACCCTGAAAGCGCTTTGTCGCCAAGGCGCACGGGAGTGATTTTGTCGTAGGTTTCAATAGGCGATAATTCGGTGTTGAAGGCTTTTTCTCCGCTTTCTACTTTATCGATTAAATAGGGGAGGTCGCGGTAGGCATCGGGCCCGGCCACCAAATCAACCACGCCTTTCTCCAGGAATTCATTACCAACCCGTTCGGCCATGCACCCGAGCACTCCAACCACCAGCTTTTTATTTTTCTTTTTGATGGCATTGTAATGGTTCAGCCTGCCCCAAATGCGTTTTTCGGCATTGTCGCGAACCGAGCAGGTATTCAGGAAAACAGCATCGGCTTCTTCGGGCGATTTTACCAACTGGTAGTGCCTTTCCTGCAAAATGGCAGCCACCACTTCGCTGTCGGCCACGTTCATCTGGCACCCGTATGTTTCTATGTATAATTTTTTGTGTTCCATTTCAGATGTGGCAAATTTAGTTCATTTTACCGATTATGAGGAATTCACTTTCAAAAGAATATTATTTCGTGTTTGTCAGAAATTGGTATTTTCTACATTTTTGTAACTTAATAGAAATTTAAAAGAAAGAAAAGCATATGTCAGGTCACAGCAAATGGTCAACCATAAAACGGAAAAAAGGGGCATTGGATGCCAAGCGGTCGAAAATGTTTTCTAAACTTTCGAAAGAGATTACTGTTGCAGCCAAAATGGGCGGGGCTGATGTGGAAGCAAACTCGCGGCTCCGGCTGGCAGTGCAAAATGCCAAAGGCCAAAACATGCCTAAAGACGTGATTCAGCGGGCAATTAACAAGGCCGATAAAGATTCTTCCAATTTTGAAGAAATGACATTTGAAGGCTACGGGCCCGAGGGGATTGCCATTTTTGTGGAATGTCTTTCTGATAATAATAACCGCACGGTAGGCAGTGTGCGGTCTGTTTTTTCAAAACATAACGGGCATTTGGGAACCAATGGCTCAGTAGCATTTCTGTTCGAAACCAAAGGTATTTTTGTGGTTCCGGTTACGGATAAAATTGACATGGATGAGTTTGAGCTCGAGATGATTGATGCCGGTGCTGAAGAATTGGAAGAAAATGATGGTTTCATTGAAATTACTTCTGCCATGGAAGACTTTGGCAGCATTTCAAAAAAACTGGAAGAGCAGGGCATTGATGCCGAAAGCCAGGGCCTGCAGCGCATTCCAACAACCACCACAGCTCTCGATGTGGAAGACGCTAAAAAAGTGCTGCGCCTGGTTGAACGCCTGGAAGAAGACGACGATGTGCAAAATGTTTACCACAACCTGGAAATTACACCCGAGTTGGAAAAAGCACTCAACGAAGAGTAGTTTGCAGCCGGTTCATTTTAAAAGTGAAAGGGGCTTTTCAGTAACAGAAATTTTCTGCAGGCAATTGTCAGTAAGAAAATCCGTTATTGTTTTAAGGTTTTTACGTTATATTTGCATTCTCAATTAAAGGGATTAATGAGGGCACTTTTTTTATTCATTACAGGTTTGTTTTTTTGCCAGCTTGCTCAAGCGCAGGTACTGTTTCCTGAAAGCACTTCTTCTGATACTGTGGCCATTCCCGAAATAACAGTTGACAGTATTCAACTGCTTTCAGAACTTGATTTGAACCAGGATTCCCGCCTCGATAAAATGCTGAAATGGCATATTGAATACAACAGAAGGCGCGATGGGATGGACGGGTACCGCATTGAAATTTTTTCAAGTTCGGCGCTTAACGGTAAAGAACAGGCCCTGAAGAAGAAAGTGGAATTCCTGTCGTTATACCCCGATGTTAATGTTTACGTAAAATTCAGGGCACCGGTGTTTAAAGTGAGGATTGGCGATTTCAGGACCAAAAAGGATGCAATGAAATTGTACAATCGAGTCCGGAAAAATTACCCCGGTGCATTTATTGTTCCTGACATCATAAATTTTCCTGTGCTGAAAACAAATAAATATGAGCGACCAGATTAAGCACGAATGCGGAATTGCTTTAATTCGACTTTTAAAACCTTTATCGTATTACAAAGAAAAGTACGGAACCTGGAAATACGGGCTCAATAAACTCTACCTGCTCATGGAAAAGCAGCACAACCGCGGGCAGGACGGCGCAGGTGCAGTTTGCGTGAAAGATCACCTCGCCCCGGGAAGTACCTACATCAACCGGTACCGTTCCATTCAGCAAAACCCCATTAAAGATGTTTTCGACAGGATAAACAAACCGCTGAAAAAAGCTATCCGCAAAGGAATTGATGTGAATGATTGCGAATGGGCTTACCAAAATTACCCGTTTGCCGGGGAATTGTACCTGGGCCATTTGCGTTACGGTACTTTCGGGAAAAACAGCATTGAGTTTGTGCATCCGGTAATGCGCCAGAACAATTGGAGATCGAGAAACCTGGTGCTGGCCGGCAATTTTAATCTCACCAATACCGACGAACTTTTTGAAGTGCTGGTTGACCTGGGTCAGCATCCAAAAGCTTATACTGATACTGTTACTGCCCTTGAGAAAGTGGGGCATTTCCTCGACGAAGAGAACCAGTTGCTTTTCAGGCAATATAAAAATGAAGGCTACCAGAACAACGAAATTTCGCCGCTGATTGAAGATAACCTGGACATTCGAAATATTCTGGAAAGGGCCACTAAAGATTGGGATGGCGGCTACGCCATGGCTGGCTTAATAGGCCACGGCGATGCCTTTGTGGTGCGCGATCCGTGGGGCATACGGCCGGCGCATTACTATGCCAACGACGAAATTGTGGTGGTGGCTTCCGAACGCCCGGTTATTCAAACTGCCATGAATGTGCAGTGGGATGAGGTTCATGAAATTGAACCGGGTGAAGCCCTGATTATTAAAAAGAAAGGCGAAGTAAAACATGAAATGGTTCGTCCGCCGCACAAAAGAACTTCCTGCTCGTTCGAACGGATTTATTTTTCGCGTGGCAGCGACCGGAACATTTACAACGAACGCAAAGAGCTGGGACGGTTAATCAGCCCGGCCATTCTAAAATCGGTTGATTACGATTTTATTAATACAGTCTTTTCTTTCATTCCCAACACTTCGGAAACTGCGTTTTACGGAATGCTGGAAGGTGTGCGCAGTTACCTCACCAACTGGAAAATTGATGAGCTGAAGAAAAAAAACGGGACACTTAGTGACGATGATATAAAAAAGATAATTTCGTTTGAACCCCGGGTTGAGAAAATTGCCATTAAAGATGTGAAACTCCGTACTTTTATTGCCGACGATGCCAGCCGCGACGACCTGGTGGCTCACGTTTATGATGTTACTTACGGAGTTATTAAAAACGGAGTGGATACCCTGGTGGTTATCGACGATTCCATTGTGAGGGGAACAACACTGAAAAACAGTATCCTGAGAATTCTTGGCCGCCTTAAACCCAAAAAAATCATTGTGGTTTCGTCGGCTCCACAAATTCGCTACCCCGACTGCTACGGAATTGACATGGCACAGCTCGATAAATTTATTGCTTTTAACGCTGCCATAACTTTGCTGAAAGAAACCGGGAGGGAATCGGTCATCGAGGAGGTTTACCAAAAATGCAAGGAACAGCAAAATCTGCCTAAAGAGGAGATGGTGAACTATGTTCGTGAGATTTACCGTCCCTTTACAGCCGAACAAATTTCTGCCAAAATTTCTGAATTGCTGAAACCCGATGAATGCCCCTCGGAAGTTGAAATTGTTTACCAATCGATTGAAAACCTGCACAAAGCTTGTCCCAACGATACCGGCGACTGGTATTTTACCGGGAATTATCCCACCCCGGGAGGCAACAGGGTGGTGAACTCTTCATTCATAAATTATATTGAAGGAAAACACCAACGCGCCTACTAATTTTGGTTTAGCAGAATCTTTTTATCTCCGTAAAAACAATTTGTATGTTGGCGTGTTAATTTAAAAGCCTCTGGAAATGAAAGATGTAAATTTGTCATGGCGTATTATTTATCTTTCCTTCGGGAAAAAATTATCTTTCAATTTTCAGGGGTTTTTTTATACTTCTGAATGAATTTTTGATATTCTTCACTCATTGCCTCCCGGCATTCATTACACCCTTTTTCAAAATTTTTGCCTGAAGCACTGGGCCGAAACAAAGAAAGAATGATATCGCTGATTTTTTTTGCTGGCTGAAGGAGCGATAATTGTGTACCCAATAGCAAATCTACCAAACTTGCTTTTTTCTTCAAAATGCTGGGCATAAGTTATTTGGTAACCTAAAATTAACAACTGTACTGTAAAAGCTAATCTTCCCGTTATGCACGGTTTCTGTTGAAGAATGCGATGATACGAAATCAACAATAAGCTGTTTCCTGCTTTCAAAAAGGTATGTATCTCGGAACATGGGTGATATCATTTTGTGCAGCCATCATGCTTTTTAAATTTGCCTGCCCAAAAGTCAACAGGATTATGCATTGCAAACTTGAAGAAAAAGCGATTCGTGATATTGAAGCAACCAACGTGGTTCAGCAAACTTCGTTTTGGGCACGCGTGAAAAATAAGCAGGGGCTGGAACCTTTTGCTTTTGAGTATGCTGCTTCGGAAGATTTATTGAAACCAGCCAGTAGCGGTCAAAAATTTATTAATGACGATTTGCTGGTGCTGGTGCGTTACATTGACGAAAAACACAGTGTTGCATACATTCCTTACGGGCCGGTTGATGAACCCGACTTTGAAAACCAGGGCGTTTTTATGGAAGAGCTGGCCGAGGCTATGCGTCCTCATCTGCCTGAAAACTGCATTCTTGTCCGGTTCGATTTGCCGTGGGAAAACCAGTGGGCGCACGAAGATGATTTTTTTGACGAGCGGGGAAATTGGATCGGTCCGCCTTCGGCCAACCAGCAGGAGTTCAGGGTGAATTTTAAAACCAACAACTGGAACCTGCAAAAGAGCCGGAGCGACAACCTGCCAACCAACACTATTTTTCTGGATTTGAACCAGGGGCAGGACAGGCTTTTGCAAAACATGAAATCCAAAACGCGTTACAACATTCGCTTGTCGAAGCGCAGGGGAGTTCAGGTGAAAAGCTACGGCATGGATATGCTTGAAACCTGGTATGATTTGTACCGCGAAACTTCAATGCGCAACGGAATAACGCTGCACCCCAAAGAAAATTTTTACGACTTTTTTGAAATTCAGAAAAATGCCGGGAAAGACATTAATACCCACCTGCTGATGGCCGATTCTGAAGGCGAATTCCTGGCGGCTATGTTTTTGGTGCTGGCAAAAAAACGGGGCACCTATTTGTACGGTGCATCTTCTGCAAACAGGCGCAACCTGATGGCTACTTACGCGGTGCAGTGGGAAGGCATCCGTCTGGCGCAGGAAGCTGGCTGCGAAGAGTACGACATGTTTGGCGCGGCTCCCAATGCCAATTCGGGGCATCCGATGCACGGCCTTTACCGCTTTAAAAGTGGTTTTGGCGGTTCCTTTTTCCACCGCATGGGGTGTTGGGATTACCCCTTAAACCAAACACAGTACAACGCTTTCAGGGCGCAGGAAGTGAACAGCCAGGGGTATCATACCAATTAAGCAGAGAGAATAAGGGTGTCATTTGTCTTTCTTAAAGTATTCATTACTCCAAATAAATATTTTGACCCTTAAGATTATTGAATTTTGTTCGAGTTTAATTTCTGCGAACTCCTTTTGCATTTTAAATCAAAGTTGGTTAGTTTTACAAAATACTGAGGCTTAACGAAACTGATCTTGAACAAAACAATCAAAATAAAAATTCACAATCACCAAATTCTTAATTTTTGGGATTTTTCAATAGTTATTTGTTCACACAGCTTTGAACAGCCAAATTTTTTGGAACTCAATCTGAATGTATTTTAACTGATCATTGGTAAGGTCATGAATTTAGTTCTATGATAAAAAAATTATTTTTAAACGATAGGTTTATACTTGGGCTAATTCTTCTAAATGCATTGTTGCTTATTGTTGGGGGTTATTTACAAACTGATTTTGAAAGACAATTTTTTTCAATCGCGGATAATTTAATTACAACACTATTGATTTCACTTTATTCAACATTCAAAATTTTTACTGTTGAAGGATGGTTTGAAATTCCTGAACAAATAGTTGAAAATTATTCAAAATCAGCTTCTTTCTTTACTTATTTGTATTTTATATTTGTTGTATTATCGGGAGGGATTTTTGGTCTTTCGCTGGTTAATTCAATATTTGTAGATTCAATGGTCAGCGATAATAACGATGAACTCGAGAAAAAAATTGACAATCTTGATTCAAAAATCATAGAAATTTTAACTAAAATCAAAGACAATGAAACTGGAAATAATTCTGGACAATGTTAATTCTTTAGAGAAAAATTCGTTTTTAAAAATTATCGATAACATAAAAGCCAGCAACCCGAAAAACAGCAAAGAGATTGATAAAATTCTTTCAGACAGTAGCAATGATTTAAAAAGCGTTGACAGTATCAATATTGCCAGGGTATTTGATTTGGTGAAAAATGAATTTGCCGAAACAGTTCAGGCTGAATTTGTAAATACTACTTCACAACTGGATATTCTTATAGACATAATAATTAAAGATGGTAATGGTATATTGAGTCGTGAATGGCTATCTCGCCTTTATGAAAAGGAATTAGCAAATATTAAGAAGAAAACACAACAACTTAAGAAGCAGTTAGAAATTGAAAAGTCTGATATTAATGAAACCCGGAAACGATATTATGAGATTTATAAAGCTTGTTTACTAACTGCCTACAAAAATGACATTGAGAAAAATCATGAACCTAAGATAACAGATGACGAGTTATCAATTTTATTAACCTTAACCAATGAGTTAGAATTATCACAAGAAGAAGTTAAGCTCATAAATTATTTGATTATACCGCCTAAAAAGGCTGATATTGATGATGTAATTAATTTTCTTAAAAATATTGGAGTAATTTTTTACTCCCGAAAAAATAATTTGATTTATGTAGCCGATGAAGTTGTTAAAGTACTACGTAAAATCAGGAAAAAAGAAGTTGCTGATAAATACTATCGTCGAATTCTTAAAACATTGAAAGAATCCCAGATAAATCTTGTTTGCCGAAAACATAACATTAATACCCGAGAACTTGATTATGAATCAAAAATTAAACAAATAATTAAAGAGGGCATTTCATTTTCAAAACTTCTTAAAAATGATATTCACAAAGACGGAACTACTTTAACTGATAAAAAGAAGTTTTTAAATGAACTTTGGGAGAAAGGATTACGAGTGGAAACTCCATTGCGTGGTTCTACAATTGAAGAGAAAATTGAAAATATTATTTTGTATTTCGACGATCTTGAGCGAGATGAAAAAGTTGGTATTTCAGTTGAGGGATATGAAAAATTGCTAATTGATTTGAAAAATACATTGGATACTTTTGAAAAAATTGTTTTTGATGAATTTGAAATGCAAGATGGAACAGTATTAAACAGCAATACATTATTGGAATACAACATTAAACCGCGCGACATTTTAGATATTCTTCCAATTGATGAACTGAAAAAATTCATTGAAGCTCACAATCTTAAATCAAGGGGTTATATGGTACTAAATATTTTGGAAGCCTATACCGATGCTGAAAATCTAATGATTGAGAATTATGAAGCTATCGGTTTAAGAGACATTGCCACATTACGAGAAAACGGAATTAATATTAAAGAAAGTGAACTGGGCTTAAAGTTTGAAGAAATTACCAAATCAATTTTTGAAAGATTAGGATTCAATGTTGATGATTCCCTGAAAAAACAACTGAATACGTCTAAGAATAAAATCGATCTTGTCCTGAATTTGGGGAAGAATAATATCATAATCGTTGAATGTAAGTCGGTAAAAGAAAAAGGTTATAATAAATACAGCTCAGTATCACGGCAAATAAAATCGTATGTAAATCTGGCCAGGAAAGCGGAATTCAATGTGGTTAAATCTCTTCTTGTGGCTCCCGAATTTACTGATGATTTTATTAATGAATGTGATTTGGAATTTGAAATAAACTTATCACTCATTACAGCCGGGGCTTTGATAAATATCCTTAAAGTATTCCGAAACTCCAATCTGGAACAGTTTCCACATCAACTTTTAATGTAAGATGTATTGATAAGAGAGGATAGGATTATTAAAGCGATGAGTAAATAATTGAAAAACACGAAATAATTTTTTTGATAAATGTAACTTTTAAGTTACATTTGTGTTTGATAGTAATGTAATCAATGAAGAAAGTCCGAAAGATAATTGCCTATCGATATTACTTTGAGGAGTTTTTATTGAAGCAACCAATAAAAGTGCAAAATAAAATTTACAAGGTTTTGGAAGCGGTAGAGACTTTCGAGAGGATTCCTTCAAATTATTTGAAAAGTGTTGCCGGCACGAAAGGATTATATGAAGCCAGAATAAAACTTGGGAGTAATATTTGGCGTGTATTCTGTTTTTTTGATGGCGATAGATTAGTGATATTATTGAATGGGTTTCAGAAAAAATCGCAGAGGACACCAAAAAAAGAGATTGAAAAGGCGGAGAAATTAATGCATGAATACTATGAAAACAAAAGGAGAAAATAGAGAAGTTAGCTCATGGGCTGAGATAAAAGACAGGGTGTACGGAGAGAAAGGAACAGAAAGACGTGATAACCTTGATAGAGAAACTGAAGCATTTAAAATTGGTTTACTTTTACGAAAAGCCCGTGAATCGCGAAATATAACACAGGAAGAATTAGGCAAAATTATTGATAAAAAACGAACTTATATTTCCCGCGTTGAAAACGACGGGAGCAATATCACTTTGAGTACTTTATTCGAAATTGTGGAAAAAGGTCTTGGCGGGAAGGTGAATATTTCAATTGATTTGTAAAATTTTATATTTCCACACCAATCAGGTAAAACACAAAATTCAAAAAGATATAGGCAAGAATAGTGAGTGCCAGGCCGTACACGTTGAAAACGGCCAGCAATGCTACGGCAACGGTCAGAAACAGGAACCGGTGCCAGTTTTCTTTCCATTTCAGGTTTTTAAATTTCAGTGAGAACATGGGCAGGTTAATCACCATCATGCCGGAGGTGAACAGGCCCAGCAACAGCAACGTGCGGGTGGAATAAATCATCTCGAAAAGCTGGTGGTAGCGCGGAACCTCGAGCATCAGCCCCAGCGAAGCCCAGAATAAACCGTTGGAAGGAATGGGCAATCCCCTGAAAAAATTTTCGTCGGGAGCATTGTTAAAGCGGGCCAGCCTTACTGCTCCCAGCACAGGCATTACAAAAGCCGAGAACAAAATAAGCCACTGGCTCCAGTGGGCTGTTATTTCGTAAATGGGCTGGTTTTTTTGAAACATCGAAAATTCGAGCAATGTAAAAAGAATGGCTGCCGGTGCCAGACCGAACGAAACCAAATCGCCCAGCGAATCGAGCTGTTTGCCGGTTTCGGAGTAAGCATTCAGGAGCCGCGCCACAAAACCATCGAGGAAATCGAAAACCGCAGCGAGGCAGATAAAAATACCGGCCCAGGTGAGGTGCCCGTCGATGGCAAAAATTACCGCCAGCGAGCCTGAAACCAGGTTCAGCGAAGTAATAAAATTGGGTATTTGCCGGATAATTCTTTTCAACATTTCTACTTATTCAAAACTTGCAATTATCGTTTGACCACCTACCGCGAGTTGGTGTAATTTTACATTTACCTTCGTGTCAACGGGCAAAAACAGGTCCACACGCGACCCAAACCTGATGAAACCGTATTCCTCGCCCTGTTCAGCCTTGTCGCCCTGTCTTTTGTAAGTTACAATACGTTGTGCAACTGTGCCGGCAATCTGTCGCGACAAAACCTCGGTGCCACTGCTCATTTTAAAAACGGTGGAACAGCGCTCGTTTTTTTCTGACGATTTTTTTACAAATGCCGGGTAGTAGGCACCTTTAAAATGTTTTTGATAAACGATATTGCCGCCAACAGGGGCACGGTTTTGGTGTACGTTAAAAACCGTCATGAAGATGGAAACCATCAACCGTTCTTCCTTGAAATATTCATTTTCGCGAACTTTCAGTATTTCAACAATCTCGCCATCGGCAGGGGCCAGCACATGGTTTTCATTTTTTTCAATTTCGCGGAAAGGTTCCCTGAAAAAGAAAATAATAAGCACTGCCAGCAACAGCGATGCTCCCATGAGAAAATAAAAAACGGTGTAATCCCGCAGTAAAATATAAATGATTGCATCGATTACCGCGAGAAAGAAAAAGGCCACGGGAATAATTTTTCGTCCTTCTTGATGAATTTGCATAGCTTATAAATTTTCTGAAAAAGTTAACCATACATAGATAACGGGTATTACAAACAGTAAACTGTCGAGCCGGTCGAGCAAGCCGCCGTGGCCGGGTAAAACCGAGCCTGAGTCCTTCACATTGAGTTTGCGTTTTATTTTGGATTCGAACAAATCGCCCAGTGTACCGAATGCTACCACAATTACTGCAATTATTATCCAGTTGATAATATCCTGTTCCTGAAAAATAACTGCATTGAGAACGCCCATTACCAGTGCGAATATTGCGCCGGCAAAAAATCCTTCCCAGGTTTTGTTGGGCGAAATTTTTTCGTTGATTTTATGTTTTCCAAACATGGAGCCTACGAGGTAAGCCATTGAATCGTACACCCAAACAATAAAAAACACACCCATGAGTATCCACGGGAAAAATTCAGGCTTTTCGGGATAATCAGGGTAAACAATGAAATTAAGCAGGCTGAAAGGAACGGCAACATAAACAAAGCCGGTAAGTGTAACTGAGCTGTTTTGAATTTCTTTGGAATTATCTCTGAAGGTTTCAACCAAAAAAAGAATTGTTAAAACAGGGATGAAAATGAGAAAAGCATTTTGAGGAATAAATCCGTGAACCATCCCAAAACAGGTACCAAAAAGGAGTAACCCCAAAGTTAATCCCACATATTTACGTGGCGAACTGCCAGCACTTTCCACCAGCTGGTAAAATTCGAGCTGGGTAAAAAACAGCATCGTCGCAAAAATTATTGCAAAAACAACAGGATGTATAGCTGTACCTGCTATTAGCAGCGCTACATATATACATCCGGTAACAGTTCTTTGTACAAGATCATTCAATGCTTCAACTCTTTTAGTAGTTCTTTGGCTTTGTTTTCGTCGGCTTCGGGCACATAAACCACTATGTCGCCAAACGATTTGTAGGCCGAATCGTGCTGGTTCATAATCACAGTTTTAATTCCTGCATTTTCCAGAATGTCTTTGGCCATGTTTGCTTTGTATTCCTGAACAGTCAGAAACACCTCTTTCCATCCTTCTTCCATGTTACAAAAGTATTAAAATTTATATTCAAAGTTAATATAAAAAAACATGAAGACCTTTAGGGTCGTGTGCCCCGAGTGTAAGTGTTTTTTTGAAGCTTCGTTTGAATTTCCGGCTCCGCGCAACAGATTCTTTCCGGATTGCGCGAAGAAAGTAATTCTTTCAGTTTCCTGTACAGTTCTTCTTTCGTTTCGAAGATGGATACATTTCCGTTTACTGCCTCCATGTTATTTATAAAAATCAACTCCGGTAATCCGGTCTGCTCATGAAATACCGGCGATTCAAAATCGGGCATTTCGGGAATCCTGACAGTTGTTTTTTGCAACTTTTGGAGTATTTGCTGCCGGGCCGGTTCCATTAATCTTTTACCGAAATGGATTTATCTTTCGGAGTATCGTCGTTTTTGGGGGTTTCTTTATTTTCAGTTTTTTCCTCCTTTTTATCTTTTGGCTCTTCCTGTCCGTTTTCAGGATCAATAATTTTATCGTCCCACGGCCGCTTGCCAAAGATATGTTCCAGATCTTCGCTGAAAATTACCTCCCGATCGAGCAACAGTTCTGCCAGTTTTTTATGGCCTTCGGAATTTTCTTTCAGAATTTGTTTTGCCCGCTTGAACTGCGAATCGATGAGCTTTTTAACTTCTTCGTCAATAAGCTCGGCTGTTTTTTCGCTGTAAGGTTTCGTGAATGAATATTCCGACTGGCCTGTAGAATCGTAGTAACTAACGTTGCCCACTTTTTCGCTCATGCCAAAATAGGTAACCATGGCAATGGATTGCTTGGTAACTTTTTCCAGGTCGTTTTGAGCTCCTGAAGAAACCCTGTTGAAAATGAGTTCTTCGGCAGCTCTTCCACCAAGTGCCGAGCACATTTCGTCAAGCAGTTGATCTTTTGTAGTAATTGAACGCTCTTCGGGAAGGTACCAGGCTGCACCCAGTGCCTTGCCACGCGGTACAATGGTAACTTTCACCAGTGGGTGGGCGTATTCAAGCAACCAGCTAATAGTGGCATGCCCTGCTTCGTGGTAAGCAATGGTTTTCTTTTCGTCTTTCGAAATAATTTTATTTTTCTTTTCCAGTCCGCCAATAATGCGATCAACGGCATCGAGGAAATCCTGCTTGGTAACCGAATCGCGGCTTTTCCGTGCTGCAATAAGTGCGGCTTCGTTACACACGTTGGCAATGTCGGCACCCGAAAAACCGGGTGTTTGCTTGGCCAGGAAATCCACTTTTACATCTTTGCCCAGTTTGAGAGGTTTGAGGTGGACTTTGAAAATTTCGCCACGTTCTTTAAGGTCGGGCAATTCAACATGAATCTGGCGATCGAACCTGCCGGCACGCATAAGGGCACGGTCGAGCACATCGGCGCGGTTGGTTGCAGCCAGAATGATTACGCCGCTGTTGGTATCGAACCCATCCATTTCGGTAAGCAGCTGGTTCAGGGTGTTTTCCCTTTCGTCGTTGGAACCGAAGTTGGGGTTTTTCCCTCGCGAGCGGCCGATGGCATCAATTTCATCGATGAAAATAATGCAGGGCGCTTTTTCTTTTGCCTGCTTAAACAGGTCGCGCACCCGCGAAGCACCTACACCTACAAACATTTCCACAAAATCGGAACCCGACATGGAGAAGAATGGCACGCTTGCCTCGCCGGCAACAGCTTTGGCAAGCAATGTTTTCCCTGTTCCCGGGGGGCCAACAAGCAACGCTCCTTTGGGAATTTTACCGCCCAGTTTAGTGAATTTTTCCGGGCTTTTCAGGAATTCCACAACCTCTTCCACTTCCTGCTTGGCTTCGGCCAATCCTGCCACATCCTTAAACGATGTGGTTACTTTTTGATCTTTATCGAAAATTTTGGCCTGCGATTTACCCACGTTAAATATTCCGCCGGCACTGCTGCCGCCACCTCTGCTCATTCTTCTGAATATCCACCACCAGAGCAGGATAATCAGCACAAACGGCCCTATTGTCCATAAAATTTCGCTGGCCCAGTTTCGTTCTTCATCGTATTCGAGTAAAATTTCCTGGTCTTTTCCTTCCTGGGCTTCGCGCAGGTTGCGTTCAAATGTTTCTACCGAGCCAATAGTGAACGTAAAGTGCGGGCCTTCTTCTGCTGGTTGCGAAAAATTTCCGCTGAATTGCTGCTCGTATTTTTGAAGGCTGCTTTTTTTAAGGTAAATGTTGGCCTGTTTCTCGTTAACAACCACAATCCGTTCTATGTCGTTGTTGGCCAGCATTGTTGTCTTTACTTCGTTCCAGTTGGTTTTAACGGGACCGCGGCTGTTGGTCAGGTAAATTTGTACAACAATAAAAACTACGGCAATAATTCCGTAAATCCAGTAGGCATTAAATTTGGGGCCTTTCGGGTCTTTTTTGTCGTTCTTGTTTTTGCTGCCCTGGTTAAAAGGGAAGCCCGGTGGTGTTTGTTTATTGTTTTTGTTGTTTTCTGCCATATCTAATTTCTAATTTTCTGAATCAATTTTAATAAATTTTGCATCAGCCCAAAGCTCTTCAAGGTTGTAAAACTGCCTTGCCTGTTGGTGAAATACATGGACTACAATTTCGCCAAAATCGAGTAATACCCAAATTGAATTTTGCATTCCTTCCACATGCCAGGCATCTTCCCCGGTTTCTTTTTTAACTGTCTCTTCAATCGACCGGGCAATGGAGTTTACTTGTGTTGACGAAGTTCCGTGGCAAATTATAAAATATCCGCATTCAGTATAATGTATTGTATTTAAGTCAATTATAGTTATGTCTTTTCCTTTAATTTTTTGAATCCCTTCGAGGATTGCTGTTTTTGTTTTTTCTGTAATTTTTTCGTTTTTATTCATAAATAATTTTTAACTCCACAAAGATAATCTTTTTGACTTACTTCTTTTTTTGTGTTTTCTATTTATGTTTGTTTTTATCGCTGATTTGAAAATTATTAAACATGAAGTTTAATAACTCCGAATGAGGAAAATAATTTAAAGTTGATAATTTCGCTTCTGAAATGACAAAAACAGACAAAAATACATTCATAATCCAGGAAGTTGATTCTACCAATAACTATGCCAAGCAGTTAATTGCAGCGGGAAAGGCAGATCATGGCACTGTCGTTTTGGCACACTTCCAGAATGCCGGAAAAGGGCACGCCGAAAATCACTGGGAAAGTGAGTTCGGAAAGAACATGTTGGCAAGTTTTATTTTGTTCCCAAAATTCCTGAGGGCAGATAAGCAATTCTACCTTTCAAAAATTATCAGTTTGGCACTGGTTGATTTGCTGAGCGATGAAATAGGTTCTGTTTCAGTAAAATGGCCTAACGATATTTATATTGAAAATAAAAAACTGGCCGGCATTTTAATCGAGAATTCAGTCAGTGGGAGCTATATTCATTTTTCGGTGATAGGAGTGGGGCTGAACCTGAATCAGGAGAAATTTAGTGAGCAACTGCCCAATCCGGTGTCGCTTAAGCAAGTTACACGAAAAAAATATTCACCTGAAACCGTAGTCCTGCAGTTAAAAGACAAACTATGGAGCTGGTACAAAAAACTGGAAAACGGCCAGCAAGATTTCATCGATTCAGCCTATTTCCGAAAACTATACCGGCGGGAGCAGTGGAGCCGTTTCAAAAAAGGAAATGATTTCTTTGAGGCCAGGATTAAAGGAATTGGCGAATACGGACAACTGATTCTTGAGATGAGAAACGGTGCTGAACAAGCCTTCCAGTTTAAAGAGGTGGAATTTGTGATTTAACTTCGGCTATTTATACGGAAGTTTTGAAAGCGTTTCTGCCAGTTGGTTAATTCCCTCTGCCAGTTTATTGCCTGCCATCATTTTAATCATCATGTTCATATCGGCATGCAATGTGAGCCGCATTTTGGTTTGATGCGGTGTTACCGGCAGCAGCTGAATCCAGAATGTGAAGCTCAATGGTAAGCCTCCCGAACTTTCCACTTTAATTGTTTTAAACGGTTCGCGGTTTACTATCTGGATTTTGGCAACTCCCATTCCCGTAATGTTAAACTTGCAGGAATCGCGATCCGACTCAAAATCGGTGATTTTTACCTGTGGAACCTGTTTGGTGATCTTTTCAATTAAGCCTGAATTCAAATACTCCGAGAGGTTTTCAAAATTCGAAAGGTATTCAAAAATAATCTGCTGGTTATGATCGATTAACTTTACGTCGCTTATGTATTTCTCCATGTTTTAAAATTCTTAAATAATTTTTGGGAATTTATAAAGGTTAAGCTCCTTGATAAATTTAAAATCTTTTTTGTTTAGGGTAAAAAGCTCAATTTCGTTTGCAATTGCTGTGGATGCAATTAGTGCATCCGGAATTTTAAGGTTATGACTCAACGAATATCTTTCAAGTAACTTCAAAAAGATGGCTTCAGTTTTTTGATTTAAATGAAGTGTGTTTAAACTTTCAATATCTTTTTTTATTTGTTTCAATTCTTTCTTGTTGAGGGCACCAAAAATAAGTTCAGCTGCTGAAATAGTACTGATTGCAATATTATTTCTTCCAATCAGATGTAATTCAGAAACAACTTTTTGATTGTTTTTATAGAATTCAATGATAACATCTGTATCGCAAAGTATAGCTATTTCTTTGTCCATGCTTCATCTCTTAACCTGTGAGAGTCAATATCTCTTCCTTCCCACATTCCTGCTGAGTCAAAAAAGTTATGGTCTGAATGTTCAACTGATTTTGATTTTTTCATCTCAACAAAATCCAGTTGTTCTAAAAGTTGTTTCAGAAACTTCAGTTTGCTTTTGTCTTTTATTTTCAAAACGATTTCTTCCATCCCAATTTTTTGTAGCAAGTTAAGAAAAAAATTCTACTTTTTTCCCCAGTTAGCCGGGTCTTCGCGCCATTCCATGAGGGTTTCCACCTGGTCTTTCGAAATTTCCCCCATTTCCAAAGCTGTGTCAATTAAAACCTGGTAGCGGCTGAGTGGTGTCAGTTCAATATTTGCTTTTTTGAAATTTTCGCGGGCAAGGTTAAAATTATAGGTGAAAATTGAAACCATTCCAATTACTTCGGCACCAAAATTATTAACTGCCTCAGCTGCTTTCAGGCTGCTTACACCTGTTGAAACCAGGTCTTCGATTACAACCACCTTTTGGCCGGGTTTCATTTCGCCTTCAATCAGGTTTTCAAGGCCGTGCCCTTTGGGTTTCGATCGAACATAAATGAACGGAAGTCCCAGCACGTCAGCAACCAAAACTGCGTGTGCAATTGCTCCGGTGGCAACTCCGGCAATTACTTCGGCATGCGGGTATTTTTCCCGGATAATTTCTGCAAATTTGTCGCGAATAAACGAACGGGTGCCAGGGTATGATAAAATTTTCCGGTTGTCGCAATATATCGGTGATTTCCAGCCCGATGCCCAGGTAAATGGACTCAACGGCTGGATTTTTATAGTATTCAACTCTAAAAGTTTTTTGCTAACTTCTTTTTGTGTTGTTTCCATAATAGTTGAAATGATTTTAATTTAAAACAAATGTATAAAGTTTTTCTGAATGACCGGTTGATACAAATTGGTGAGCCGGTGAAAATAACAATTAATAAACCACCAGTAACTTTCAGCGATTGGGTTGAAAAAGATGAAATTAGAAAATGGTTTTTAAATTTCCTGGAGGATGATTTTCAGGAGGTTTATTTGTTGCATCCCAGGCCGGAATATTTTTTTGAAATATTCCGGAGTTCGTTCCGGGAAATCAGTGCCGCGGGGGGCGTAGTGAAATCGGGCAACAAAATACTTTTTATATTCCGCCGTGGTAAATGGGATCTGCCCAAAGGAAAAATCGACAAAGGGGAAACTCCCGAAATTGCTGCAATGCGTGAAGTGGAGGAGGAGTGCGGCATTTCAGGGCATGAAATCATCAAACCGCTGCCCACGACTTATCACATTTATGAATCGCCTTATTCAGAAAATACGGGGGAATGGATTTTTAAAGAAACGTTTTGGTTTGAGATGGATTACACAGGGACTTTCAGTGGAAAGCCGCAAACCGAAGAGGATATACTGGAGGTGAAATGGATAACGCCCGAAAAACTGGATCCGGTTCTTGCCAACACTTATGCCAATCTGAAACAGATTATTGAACTTTACCGCTCCTGATTACGCTGCCGTTCAAACAACTCTTTTTGCAGGAAGGCACCGAATTGCTGCTCAAAGCCGTCGAGCGGGGCTTTGGCTTGCTGAAAAACAACGTTGTGGTTTTCGTTCAGTAAAAAACAGGTGGGGTAAGATTTTATCCGGTATTGTTCAATAAATTTACCATTACTATCAACCAGGTGGATGCCTGGAATTTCATTTTCATTGAGAAAGATTTTCATCTCAATCAGATCGGTTTTGCGGAGAATCACATAAATTTCGAGGTGTTTGTTAAATCTTTCTTCAATTTTAGTGAGGTATTTCAGGTGTTCTTTGCACACCACCATTTCGGTGTCGGCAAAAATGAAGTATTTGAATTTACCGGAATTTTTGTTCGTGCATTTGTTGCGGCCGTCTGTGTCTTTCAGGCAAACAACCGGAGCTGTGCTTCCGGGCCGTAAAAATTTGATTTTTTGCAGCACGTTTTGGGCAGCCATCGAAATTTGTTTATGCCTGTTTTTTTGAAAATAATCGGAGCCAATGATTTTTGTAATCGATTCCTGCGAAAAATCGCCGGAGTAGTAGCTGTCGTGCAGCATTTTAAGCAACGCCAGCTCCAGCATTGGGCTCGAAAGCTGGTAGTTTTTTTTCAAAAAATCAGCTAAAAAGCCTGTGTTTGTTGCTGCCACAGCTCTGGAAATATCTTCATTCCCGGTCGTTTTCGCTTCAAAACTGAGTTTGTTGGCGTATGTTTTTTCAAAAAGATCGATAAAAGCCGGATGTGTCCAGAAACGTGGATCGACATCAGACAACTCTGCGGAAATTTCCCGGGGCCCCAACCGGAACGCATCGGTTTCAACCGATTTTAGCGACAGGTTTTTGTGCATTAAAAAAGTTGGCGCTTTGGCAGAACCAAACTGCCGGTTGAGTTCCGTTTTCAGGGTGTCGAAAATTTGTTCCGACTGCCGGAAATAGAGGCGGTTGAAATATTGGTCGGTCAGCTGGTTCAGCTTCTGGTCGAAAGCAGAAATTTTATCGTTCAGATGATTGCCCTGTTCGGTAGCAAACCAGAATTCTACTGGTTTAAAGAAGGGGTTTTTCTGGTCGGCAAAGCTTTTTTCGCGCAGTGGGGGGAGCCTCAGTGTAATTTCTTTTCCGGCCTCCAAAAACAGCAGTCCCCGATAAATCCCGAATTCAGTAAAAAAGAAGTCAGTATTCGAAGCTTCAATCTCTTTGCTGAATTTCCCGTCTGCATCTATTTTTATTGAAAATGCAGAAATTTTTTCCCGGGTTATTGCATCAGAATAACGAAAAAAAATCAGCTCACGGCCGGCGTAAGCTTCATTTTGTCCTTTTATTACTGTTGCGCTAACGGGAGCGCAAATCAGCAAAAGCGCCAAAAGCAGGAATGGCGTTATAAATTTTGGAGATTTGTTAATCATTTTCGGCTACAAACTCTTTTGGGTCGAGACCTGAAGGAAGAAACATGCTGGCATCTCCGCCGTGCAAAACAATGTCGCGAATGATGGTGGCGTTTACCGGCGTATGTTCCGGCAGGGTAAGCAGGAAAACGGTTTCAATTTCGGGATGCATTTTTTTGTTTATCTGGGCAATGGCGCGTTCGTACTCAAAATCGGATGAGGTACGCAGTCCGCGTAAAATGTATTTTGCTCCCACTTCCTTGCAAAAATCAACGGTGAGCCCTTCGTGAACACGCACCTCAATATTATTTTGATTTTCAAAAACCTGGTTAATCCATTTCAATCTTTTTTTAAGCGAAAAAAACGATTTTTTATTGGCGTTAAAACCAATCATTATTATGATTTTGTCGAATATGGGCTCGGCACGCCTGACAATGGATTCGTGGCCGATGGTAAACGGATCGAATGACCCGGGGAATATGGCTGTTCTTGTCATGATAATACTGATTATTTAGATTCAAAATTAATGAAATTAAAATTCTTCTATCAATTAAAACCGGTTAATTTCCTGAACGTTACCTGAAATCAGTTTATTGCCTTGGCCCGGTTGGTGCCCACAAACAGTATGTTATCCAGGTTTTCGTAGCCTTCCGAAAGGTCTTCGGGATTGAACAGCATTTCGGAAGTTCAGCCCAAACGAGCGGCTGATAATGAAATAGGCACCGCCACCCTGCACCCGCTGGTTGGTGGCAATTTCGGCAACGGCAAAAGCAGTGGGAATGGTTACCACATGCCCGAGTAGGATGATTCCGATAATTCCCGGAAAACCGACTTGCCCCACAACCCAGCCAAAACGCAGAAACAAGATTGCTCCCAGGATAGTAGATAGTGCCGTTAAAAATACGGGCATCGTACCAAACCTGGCATTGGTATTCACCAGTGATTTTGCCATTTTTATTTTTTCAGAGCCAAAAATTAACGGATTTCATTGAAAAACCAAACCGGTAACGAAGATAATTGTTCCCCGCAAGATTTTGCATTTTGCTTGGACGGATTTCTAAATAATTCTTCATTTTTCAGGTTAATTCCTTTATTTTGTCTGAAAATTAACTGAACGAATCAATTTGAAAATTTTGTCGAAAAACATTTTGTGGGGATTGGCCTTTCTGATGATTGGAGTAGCCTGGATTTTTGGTTTGTTTATCGACCTGACGGGCGACTCGGGTTTGTATGCCGCCATTTCCCGGCAAATGGTTGAATCGGGCGACTGGCTGGTCCTGAAAATTAACGGCGAACCCTACGACCAGAAACCGCATTTGCTTTTCTGGCTGGCCGGTTTGGGAATTGAATTGTTTGGGAATTGCAATTTTGCATTTAAACTTTTCCCGTTTCTTTTTGCAATCAGCAGTTTGTGGTTTGCATATAAACTTGGCCGACTTTTATTTTCACGCGAAGCAGGATTAACAGCCGCGCTGATTGCCGGTACTTCGCAAATGTTTTTTCTCTACACGCTCGATATTCATACCGACACCATATTGCAGGCTGGTGTTGCACTGGCACTGTGGCAACTTATTGCCTACCTCGAAAATCGAAAAGTCAGAAATTTTGTTTGGGGATTTGTTGGAATTGGGCTGGCTATGCTTGCCAAAGGTCCGGTGGGGGCGGTGTTGCCGTTTTTTACTGTGCTGATTTATTTACTGATAAAAAAAGATTACCGACAACTGTTTCACCCCAAATGGATTTTGGGAATTGTAATCGTGCTGGTTGTTATTTCGCCAACGCTCTGGCATTTGTATCAAAGTTTTGGCTGGGAAGGCATCCGTTTCTATTTCATCACCAACAACTTGGGCCGGGTAACCGGAGAGTACGCAGGTTCCAGCACCGATCCGTTTTTTTATCTCTACAACATGTTGTGGGCATTTTTACCCTGGACACTCATTGTGCTGGCAGCAATCTGGTTCGAAATTAAAAGCTGGTTTTCTGCAGGAAAAATTCACCCGGCACGTACAGCCATTTTGGGAAGCGTCCTGATTTTATTGTTTGTGTACAGTATTTCAAAAGGAAAGGCCCCCCATTATTTCCTGATAATGGTTGCGCCGCTTGCAGTGGTAACAGCCGGGCATTTGCCGAAATTTAAAAATATGTCATTAAAAAGAGGCAGAAGTTTTTTGTGTTTGCAGGGCGTGGTTTTAACTATTATTTTTTTGGTTTTCATTGCGGTGGTTTTTTTCTTGTCGGAGAAACTTACCTGGCTGCCGGTTTTTTTGCTGGGATTGCTTTTTGTGTTGTCGTGGGTTTTTATCCAAAAAGAACACGACAGCTGGAAGCGGCTCCTTTTCTTTTCAGTAATTGTTACCGGTGTCTTCAATATTTTTATGAATGCTGAATTTATTCCCGGCTTGTTTCGTTACCAGGGAGCCCGTCAGGCGCTGGAGATTTTTGAAGAAACCCGGAAACCGGGAGATAAATTGTATAATTTCGCACTGGAAGAATATGAACTGTTTTTTATGGCCGATGAGAAGATTGAAGATATTGTTAATGGAGACAGATTACGGGAGGTTATGGAAATATCTGACAGTTGGATATACACTAATAAAACTAAATATCAGGATATTATGAGAATAAAAAATAAAGTTGATACTGTTTTTATTATTAAACAGCATGGAATGAATGAAATTAGTTTACAGTTTTTGAATATTAAAACACGCGAGAAAAGCCTAACCGATAATTATTTAGTAAAAGTAAAATAACTCTTTTGTTTTTTTCTTTTGATTTGTAGACAAAATTTAGTTTATAGCTCAATATGAAATAGTACCATTATCCAAAACCAAAAAAATATTTTTATTGTTATTTTTATAAAAAATGCCTTTATGAAAACTTTATGTATTATCGTTCCTTGCTATAATGAGGAAAATAATCTTACTTATTTAAATAAAAAACTTCAGGAAATTTTTAAAAATCAACTTTTAAAAAATTATAACTTCAGGATATTATTCATCAATGATGGTAGCAGTGACAATACATTAGTAGAAATAAAAGAATTACGAGATAAGTTTTCTAATATTGATTTTATTTCTTTTTCCAGAAATTTTGGTCACCAAAACGCAATAAAAGCAGGAATAGATCATGCTGAAACAGATGTTGTAATAACCATGGATGCTGATTTACAACACCCCCCAGATTTAATTCCTGAACTGATTAAATATTGGGAAAAAGGATTCGATATTGTAAATACCAAACGGTGCGATAATGAAAATCAATCTATTTTTAAAAAGTTAACGTCTCAAAGTTTTTATACCGTTTTGAACTTCTTTAGTTATGTGAAAATTGAATCAGGTACTGCAGACTTCCGATTAATAGATAAAAAGGTCTTACAACAACTGCGGAAACTAAACGAACAAAATTTATTTATCAGGGGAGCAATTCCATGGATAGGATTTAAGCAATATACACTAAATTATTTTCCTGATGAACGTAAGTATGGAAAAACAAAATATACGGTTAAAAAAATGATTAGTTTTGCCATAACAGGAATTACTTCTTTTAGTGTAAAACCATTAAGGATTTCAATCATTTTTGGACTGGTTCTGTCTGTGGTAGCAATCGTTTATATGATATATGCCTTATATATCGGATTGTTTACAGATAAAGCGATTGAAGGTTGGACTTCGGTAATTGTGAGTGTGCTTTTTATTGGGGGACTCCAATTGTTAATGTTAGGTATTATTGGAGAATATTTAGGAAAACTTTTCATCGAGAATAAAAAACGACCCAATTATATTATCGATCAAATAGAAATTTCAAATGAGAAATAAAATCCTCTTCAAAGTTTTATTCTACCTTACACTTTTATTAAATCTTGTATTTGTACTGCAAGTTTTCGGCAGCTTAACTGAAAAAGAATTAAGTATTTTTTTTAATTCCGATGCCTTATATCTGCCATCAATTTATAAAGATATTTTTATTGATAACTCCGGTTTCTCCGGATGGCATCTAAATGCTGCCCCCAACTTTTTCCCGGAGTGGCCTGTATATTTTATATTATATTATATTGCAGGTAATTTTAAAATAGCCAGCCTTTTATATTCTATTTTTTATGTTCTTGCCGTTAATGTTTTAACAGCAGGTATTATTAAATATGTCTTTGAAAAAATAGATTTCCGTTATCTTATACTTGTAAATTTAGGTTATGCTATATTTCTGCACCAATACCTGGTAATGGGTTATTTTGTTGAAACCGCGTATTTATTTTTAGTCGGCTTTCATGGAGGCACCTATTTAATGGCTTTAATATCACTGCTTTTCTTTTTGTTTTATTTTAAAAAAGGCACAATTGTCTATTTCGTTTTACTTTCTCTATCAGTGTTTTTAGGAGTACTTTCCGACAGATTTTTAATCATGTATTTTGTTGTTCCTTCTCTCCTTGCCTTGTTTTTTATTGGTAATAAAAGGCATAGAAAAAGAATAATACTTAGTTCTGTTGGCTCAATTTTTTCAACAGTTTTAGGTATGATTACTTATTCTTTCATTAAGAACAGTGATTACATTTATATCATTGGTCTTGGGTACAGAAAATTTGACCCTCAAAAAATAGAATCTGCAGGTATCAATTATGTCAATAAACTCAATGGTATGTTAGAAGCAGGAGGAATTGAAATGATTATAATTATTATTAGCATTATATCAATAATTGCAGGAATCTATTTATTCTTAAATGCACTTTTTGCGAAAGGGAAAATTTATAACAATTTAAAAGAAAAATTATTAGTTGTTTTTTTTACCGGGTTTATTATTATTATTGCATTAACCCCAGTTGTTCACGGTACTTTTTCTCCAAGCGGTGCTCATTTACGGTACAATTTTGCTGCATTTTATATTGCAGTTAGTTTCATTCCAGTGATTTTGTTTTTGTTAGTGAGGAAAATACCAAAACTTTCAACTGGTGTATCTATTTTGACTTTAATGTTAATTATTGCAGCTATTTTTTCTGTGATAAGAAATGAAAAAAATAACAGTACAATCCTTGGATTAATAAGTTTTAAGAATTATTACCCCGAGGAAGTGAAATTAATTGATGAAATAGCGAAAAAACATAATCTGCAATTTGGAATCGCAAACTACTGGTACGCCAAAAGAACTACTATGTTTTCTAAAGAAAATGTCAGAATTTATGCAGTCCATGATAATCTCCGCCCCTGGTACCATGTAACAAATGAAAACTGGTACCACTCAGGCGGAAAAGGGAAATACCATACACCGCGTTTTAGTTTTATTTTACTTAATAACCTTAACCCTGAAGGAGAATTTTATCAACAATTAATAAATGATGCCGATTCTTTGTCCAATGGGAAAATAGATATTTTGAAGGTTCCTGAATTTGGCTATAAAAGAAATAAAGAAGCCTACTTTTTAAATGAATAGGATTCACTGCATGTATTTCTGGATTTAATTTATTCTTTTGAAAATTTTAAACTTATCGTTTTCCCAAATTAGTTCTAATTTATTGTTGTAGTTTTTAATGTAGTTCTCAAACTGTTTGCTTTTTTTATCCTCAACTGTCAAGATATAATTTACTCCAACCTCTGAAAATTTTTGGTCAATTTCTTCCATGCTTTTCCCTTTACCAATACCAATAGATTGTCTTTCTGTGTATAGGGCTAATACCCTGGGTTTTATAAATGCAAAGACTGAATTTTCATCTGTGTGTTTTTGTATGTAATGGAATGTTTCGGTTGAATAACTTGTTTGTGGACCGGCAAGAGTCTTTTTTTGAGATTTAATTACTGATGATATACCATTGTAATAAATTAAAATCAATAAACTTGACACAGCTATAGTCAAAAAAACATTTCTTTTGCTTGGAAAATTTATTTTAATCGACTTAAAACCAAACACAATATAAATTAGAATGATTGGATATACCGGAAGTAAATATCTGAAACCCTGAACAGCTGGGAAAGAGAATATGATTATTAAATAGGCTATAAAAATGTAATCTGCAATATCTGCTTTGCTTATTATTTTTTTGATAAAACCCAACAAAAACAGAGTTATGGTAATTGCACTTATTACAACATCATCTGAGAAATAATTTTTTATTAAAACAAAATAGTAACTATAGTTCGATTTGATAGCTCCAACAATATTGTCCAAATTAAATAAAGTTGAAAAAAAAGAATAGTGTTCAGTATCAGTAGGAAAGATAATATAATTTGAGAGTATGTAAAAAAATAGAATGGTTACCAAAATTATAAGTGGATCATGAAAACGGGCAAATTTAAAATTCCTGTTTTTTAATGAGGCCACTATTTTTTCAAAGAAAATTCCGAAAATGATTAAGGCACCTATGCTCTTTATTAGCATCGAAATGCAAATTATTAAACCGAGTAAAATTGAAAACCTGATTTTTGTTTTTTCTGAATTAAATTTATTCAGATAGAAATATATTCCCAACAAAAAGAAAAACGCAAAAGGGATATCAGATACAATAGTAGATTTAAACCGCAATAGCCATGGATTATATATGAAAGCTACTGCCATTAAAACTGAGATTAAATAATTAAAGTATAAGTTGAAAGTTTTAACAAGGATAAATGATAAAGCCAACAGAAAAATTGAAATTAAAAATGAAAAAACTGATATATTGTTGCCAAAGAAATAATAAAGTGGGGCTAATATAAGTGGAAATCCAATGGGGTATGTAGGTGGTCCCAGGTAAGGATTTTGCTCATTAAAGATATACCCGGTTTCAGACTGGCTTCGTCCTTCACTTATGCATTTTGCCTGGTTTATATATTGAGCAAAATCACCACCCCAGTTATGACTACTTCGGACATTAATAAACAATACGGGCAAAAAAATCAACAAGACAATTGCAGATTTATATATTTTATTTGTAAGTACACTCTCAAACGGCCTTATCATTTTATTCGCATATTTGAAATTAAAAAATGCCTGTGAAAAGATTAGTGTAATCAGTCAATCGTATTTTTATACTTACATTTTTCATCGGAACCTATTAAAACAACTACTTAAAATACAAGGTGTTTATGATTCTTTTGAACTCTATGTTTAGAGCTGAATCATAAGGAATTTCATTTTTCAATGCCAGTTTTTTCACAAATTTATTCCACTCCTTATCGCCGGTAATCCTGTTTTTGATCTCTTCCTCTTTTTTCTGCAGTTCATTTCCTACGCGCTTCGATGCCAGGTCTTTTATAGCTTCGTCAATAGTTTTTTCCACTCCTGTGGTATATAATTTCAGGCTGTCGAGCACTTGCTGATTCTGTTTAACCGTGTTGATGTAGTTGTCACGGTAACCTCTCCACAAATCGCGTCTTCTTTTTTCAACCGGGGTAACTGCTTCGTAAATCCCCTTTCTTGCCAAATAATAATCTGGAACCCGTACCATATCCCAATATTCGCTGGAAGGGTGAAGCCGAAGGAAGTTTTCCCAATAAGCCTCCTTGTTATTCCACCAAAAATGAATGGCACCCTTGGTGTACTGCCTCAATTGAAAAGTGTTGTACCAAATGAGCACGACTAAAACCGACGGCGCTACATATTTCAAAAATTTTTTTTGCGAAGCGACATCCAAAACCATTGCCAGCGGAATCGCCATAATTCCGTAGGAATCGATAAACGCCCGGAGGCCGAATGCACCACCAAACCACCAGCTCCACCAGCTCGACTGGACATAAATGTTCAGAATAGTAAAAATCAGAATGGGCCAAAATGCCTCTTTCATTCTTTTGCGCAACAGGAAAATTCCCAGAAAAGCAATGAACATGATTGGCGTATAAACAAACCATCCTTTTTTATAGCTGAAAAGAATATCAAATATTTGGGGATTTCCCCAGAAGAAGGAGGCATCCTTGGTGCTGTAGGAATAGAAAATCCAGTGGCCGGTTATTTCTTTCCAGTAAAAAAATTGTGGGATCCAAACCAGAAAGAAAAAAAGCAGCATAATCAGCACAAAATCGAATCGTTTGATGTAAAACCAAAGCCGCGCGGTAAAATCGTTCCAGGTTTTTACATCCCAAAGCAGCAAAATAAAAAAAACCAGAATATTTGACGGCCGCACCAATGCAATCAGTCCGAATAATGTTCCAACGGCAATGGCTTTTTTTCGCGATGGCGATTCGTACCATTTAATCACCAGCCAGGTGAAAACAGTAATCAGCGCAAAATTGTAACAGTGGGTCATGGCAGCTTCATAAGTAGCATAATAGGCCAGGTTGGTACCTACTGCAACTGCCAGTAAAACCATTGCCACAATCCTTTCTTTAAAGTAGCGTTTAAGCAGTTTTCGTAAAAAAAACAGTCCGAGCAACAAATAAAATGCGGCGCTGAAAGTGAGCGCCAGACTGTAAGGCAATGAATATCCGTCGGCTTCGAAATTATTGTCGAGCAACGCATAGCCATGCGCCAAAATAAAGAAAGGCGAATACAACAAGGACATTCCATACGAAGTGACAATCATTTTGTTTCCGTTGGGCAGCGTTACCGGCCACATTTCATCAAATATCCGGGGATTATCATCCAGAAATTTCAGGGTCAAATCGTTGTAAATGAATGCCGCCGGCAGGTAGGAGTAATAGGCCTTTACATCGTGCTCGATTACGGTTCCGCTTTGCCATTTATGATGACTGAAATTTACCAGCACCACAGCGGCCAAAATGAACCAGATAACTATTCGTGAAAAGCTGTTTTTAATTTTTTGCATTGTCGGTTTTTGTTGATATTCTTTTTAATAGTAATGCCAGAACGAATATAACGATTTCTCCGAATAACATCCACAACCGCGTGATCAATGAAATGGTAGTTGCCGTTTCAACAGGCAGGCCTCCCTGGTGTAGCCAGAAAACCAGCACACCTTCGCGCACGCCAAGTCCGCCGGGAGCAAAAACAGCCAGAATCCCCATTGTAATCGATAGCGGATAGCCGGGCAAAAACAGCAGTTGCAAAAAATCGGGCGACAATGCTCCGAGCAGCAAAGCGAAACCAGCAATTCGGATAATCCAGTCGAACAGAAAAAAGGGTACCAGCCGGATGAGTTCACCTACCCGGATAACCGGCAGTTCAATGTTTTTTTTGAATAATTTATTGCTGATTTTCAAAAAGTAGTCCTGCAGTGAGGGCACAAATAATATCAAGGTGAGTAATACAAAACCTGCAATAAAAACGATGGCCCACTTGGCTGGAATTGGAATGAACAAAAATCCGGCGGCACCAATGAGCAGCCCGGTCCAGATGGTAAGTATTTGCGCGTAAAAAGAGACGTAAGAAGTGTCTTTCAGTTTCCAGGAATAGTTTTCGGAAATGTAGCCGGCGCGGCCCAGAATTATCCAGAGTTTCCCCGGTATGTATTTCCCCAGCTCGGCCAACCCAACCGAGGTTACCCCGCTTCGAAACGTCACCGGAAGGTTTTTGAATTTCAGAGTTTGTGTCCATGCAAAACTTTTTGTCAGGTAGCCGGCAATTAAAAAAACGACCGAACCTGCCAGGAGAAAATAATTTTGAATTTCAGGAATAATCAGGTAATCGGCTTTCCACAAAGCATAAATCAGGAACAGTACCGAAATGTATACGAAATATTTTGTCCACTTCTTCATATTTATAAATCGTAGTCGTATTTCGCCAGCAAATCACTTCCTTCCTGTTTCAAATAATCGAGGTGTTTTTGCTGAACCGGCCATTTTTCGGAAATGTTTGTTTTCGACTGATTGGAAGGTTTAGCCAGCCAATCCAGGTTTTCTTCATCTTTTAGATTCTCACAACCCACAAAATTTCGGATTTGGTTGAGCGATTGCAATGATTTTTCACCCGGCTTCACAAACAAATCTTCAAACCGGAAATTGAGATATGGAAAATCCTGTTGATAATTTTCAATTACCCGGTTCACATACATCCAGCGGGCAGCCAGTATCAAAACCGGGTCGTTGCTTTTGCGGATATCTTTATCTACAAATTCTACCCATCCCGGAATATTGCGGGCGGTAAATCCTTTAATCCCGTTCCAGAACCCTTTGTTCAGGTGCGACCGGATATAAGTAAGCGGGTGCCGGATGATATGAATTACTTTCACCGTTTCCATTTCGGAAGCAATGGGTTTCATGCACCCAAAAATCATGTTACTCGATTCAACATATTCTTTTTCGCTGAAATTTGTTAAAATTTTATGTCGGGTTTTTAGAAATTCTCCGGCCACAAATTGTGACGAAAGCCGGTTGGTAAGGTAATAATTGGAGTACCATTTAAACCGGCGGGTGGGAGGTGGCTCGTGCAAACACAGCACATGGTTGCAGGTTTGCGTAAGGTATTTGGCAAAAAACTGCGTGCCTGTCCGTCCGGTGGACAAAATAAAAGTGACTGGAATTTTTTTAATGTCTTCCATTCTGGTTTTTTAATTGAAAAAGAATTTCTTCCTGGTTGTGGCGCATCCGGGCAAACATGTCGAGAATGAATCCCAAAAGCAAAAAGATAAGCGAGGAGAGGAACAGCACACCCGCTGCCAATCCACTCCATTTGTACGGAGTGAAAGAACCGGTGGTGAATTTGAAGTAGAACAGCACAATTAAAAATACCAAACCCGCCAGCGCAAATAGCAGCGAAACAAACCCAAAAAGTTTGAAAGGTTTGTAATCGCGAAAAGTGCGCAAAATAATTTTCAGGGTTTGAAACGCGTACTTAAACAGGTTGGAGGCCACGCGCGATTTTCCTTTGCTTCGTTTCCCCAGCACTTTTACCGGAACTTCCATGATAGTCATATCTTTGAAAACCAGGTCGATAAAAGTTTCCTGGGTGTACGTAAAAGTGCCGAATAAATTCATCCGGTGAAGTGTTTCGGTGGAGTAGGCCCGGAACCCGCAGGAAACATCATGGAATTTTTCGCCGGTGAGCCAGCCCACAAACCGCGACATTTGCCGGTTTCCCCACAATTTTACAGGCGACATCACCGGCACCAAATCTTTGTCTTTAAACCGCGATGCCGTTACAAAATCGGCTCTGTTTTCCACAATCGGGTCCAGTAGTTTCGAAATGTCTTCGGGGTTAAACTGCCCGTCGGCATCCATGTTAACCATGATGTCGATACCGGCTGTGAGCATGTATTTTACACCAGTATTGAAAGTGGCTCCCACGCCCCGGTTTTTTTTGTGATTGATGACCGTGGCCCCGTTTTTTGCGGCAATTTCTGCAGTGTCGTCATCTGAACCGTCATCCACCACCACCAACTTGTCGATATACTCCGGAATGCGAATCAGAACGTCTTGTATGTTCTCTTCTTCATTAAAAGCGGGTATTACAAGGCCTATTTTTTTTTGTTTATACATTCAGAGTTTTTGTTCAGAATTTTCAATTGTTCGTTTCACTGGTTTTTCCTGATTTAAAAGGAAATTTTTTTTATGATGATTTTTAAAGGAGTAAAATTACTATTTTTTAGCAGAAACCTGAAACTGCAATCAGCACTTGTGTTTAATCAATCAAAAATGCGAAGTTTTTCTTCCTGTTTTAGAACCAAAAAAAAGTGCGGATAATAGCTTTAATATTTATATTTGAACCAAATTTTTGGGAATGTGCAGTTCAGCCTTTCACTCTCATTAACAATTTTTCATTTTCAGTTGGCTTCTTTTCAACTGCAAAATTGTAGCTAAATGCAGATGTTTTTATGAGAACAAATATTATAAAATCAAAATGGTTCGGTAATCTTCTGTTTCTGTTGGTTTTTGTGGCTATGTTTTTTTACTACGGATTGCATGAATCAATGTTTTATCCTCCTCAGTCTGTTCATGTTTGGCGGCAAACAAATTGTCTTTCGTTAACTCAAAATTATTATCAGCACGACCTGCCATTTCTGCAACCAGAAATGCATAACCAGTTTGGAAACGGGGGAACTTCAGGAAAAGCCGTGGGTGAGTTTCCGGTTATTTATTATGTGGTTGCACAGCTATGGGATGTATTCGGTAAGCATGAATGGATATTTAAACTGGTTCAAATCCTTATTTTTTTTACTGGAATGTTGGCTTTATTCTCCACATTAAAATACCTGTTTAAAAATTATTTTTGGGCAGCTTTTGTCAGTTTGCTGGTATTTACTTCGCCCATGATTGTTTTTTATGGCCCTAATTTTTTACCTGATGTGCCGGCGCTTTCGTTGGTATTTATAGCCTGGTATTTCGTTGTACGATTTATAAAAAAACGAAGGCAGCTTAATCTTTGGTGGGCAGCTTTGCTTTTCTGCCTCGCTATGCTGTTAAAAGTGACTTCAGCCATTTCGTTTATTGCACTTGGCGGATGGGTTGTTTTCGAGTTAATCTTTCAGCAAAATCAGCAGCGCATATTTAATTTTAAGATAAAGCATTTTTTGCCATTTGTACTTTTTCTTTTACCTGTTATCGCCTGGTATCTTTATGCCGATTATTACAATTCTGTCAATCAGGGACATTTTTCCGTTCACGGAATATGGCCAATATGGAATATTACTGAGGAGAATTTTTTAAGAGTAATTGACGTTCAACGAAAAATTTATTTTAAACAGTTATTTTGGCCGGTTACACAATATTTAACTGTTGGTATCTGGTTATTTTTGCTGATTACCATCAAAAGGATGAAACCGGTTTACCGTTATTTTGTCCTTGTTCTGCCGGCCGGATTTATTATGCAGGTGCTGTTCTGGTTTCAAATTCTCGATTACCACGATTATTACATGATTAACCTTGTAGTTGTGCTTGTTGCTGTCTGGACAATTTTCGTCATTCAGTTCAGAACACTTAATTTGAGCCGATACCTGAATTATGCAGTTTACGGATTCTTTACATTGTTTTTTGTTTGGAATGTGGTTACCTGCCGGGAACATTTGCAAATTCGTTACCGGGGCTGGATGAATGCACCGTTCACAAAGTTTCACCAGGCGCTGCTGGAAATTGAACCCCTGTTTAAAAGATTGGGAATCAGTAAAGATGATAAAGTTATTTCGTTGCCTGATACTTCCATCAATTCAACATTGTATTATATGAACAGAAAAGGTTATACAACTTTTGGCAGCGATTTTTCAAAGAAGGAAACCTTTTACAGGCGGATTGAACAGGGAGCAAAATACCTGATTGTAAATGACTCATCCATTTTGTCTTCTGAAGTTTTACAGCCATTTATTAATAACAAAATTGGTGAATTCGAGAATGTTTCTGTGTATGATATCCGAAATATAAAACCGGAAAATCAACAATCAAATTGATCAGGATTATCTGTTGTATTTCAGATAGTTGAATTTTGAAATCCCCCACTTTTGCAACCTGAACTGCACCGATGTTCTTAAAACCCCAAAACCGTATATACTGCTGCTTTTCAGGCTGATGCTCGAGGCATCGTCGAAATACTTGGTGGGGCAGGTAATTTCGGCAATTTCGTAACCGGCGTACCAGATTTGCGCCAGCATCTGGTTATCGAATACAAAGTTATCGGAGTTGGCATTGTAGTTTACGGCTTCCAGCACTTCGCGGGTAAATGCGCGGTAACCGGTGTGATACTCCGAAAGCTTGGCATTCATCAGAATGTTTTGAATCAAAGTAAGCCCCCGGTTGGCAACGTACTTTATCATGGGCATGCCGCCTTTCAGCGCACCTTTTCCCAGAATCCGGGAGCCCAGAACCACGTGGTACAATCCGCTGGCCAGCAGGTGCGTCATTGCCGGAATTAATTTTGGTGTGTACTGGTAATCGGGGTGGAGCATAATCACGATGTCGGCACCTAACTCGAGCGCTTTGTTGTAGCACGATTTCTGGTTTCCGCCGTAACCTCTGTTTAGTTTGTGCTCCACAATGTGTTTAATGCCCAGTTTTTTCCCGACTTCCACGGTGTCGTCGTTGCTCAGGTCATCTACCAGGATAACATCATCAATAATCGAAAAATCAATTTCGTTGTAGGTTTTCTCCAGTGTTTTTGAGGCATTATATGCAGGAAGAACAACGATCACCTTTTTGTTTTTAACCATCTCCGATTTGGTTTTTGCGTGTAAAAATAACAAGAAAAAAGCAGATGCCGGACTTCTTGAATCGTGCTTTCAGCTTTTATAGCGCAGCCATTTTATTAACTCTTTGAGGTTTACCTTTTTGCCGTACATCAGCAAGCCGGTTTTGTAAATTTTTGCAGCTACCCAAATTGCACCAACCGTAGCCAGCAGTAGCAAAAACATGGAGAGCAGCAGCTCCCAGGTTGGTATTCCGTAGGGGATGCGGGCCAGCATGGCCACCGGAGAGGTAAACGGTATAATCGAGCCCCAGAAAGCAACAGGCCCCTCAGGATTCCGGGCAATGGGGAAAAGCAGCATGATGGAAAGAATGAGTGGAAAAGTGATGGGGAATACCATTTGCTGCGAATCTTCGTCGTTATCTACAGCCGCTCCAACAGCTCCCAGGAGCGAACTGTACATGAGGTAACCGGCCAGGAAATAGAATACAAAAGTAAAAAGAATCAGGCCGAGGTTAAGGTTGCCAATCATGTCGAGCGCTGCGGCAACCTGGTTTTGGTCAGCAGCCTGTGTCATTTCCGGGCCCATCGATTGCCGGCTTTCCATCAGGCTTTGTCCCATTTGCTGTGCACTTTCGGGCGTAAAAAAGCTTTGCATGGCGGTTAAAACAATCATTCCAACTATAACCCAAATAGCTACCTGGGTGAGGCCAACCAGCGCGGTGCCTATTATTTTCCCGGCCATCAGCTGAAACGGTTTCACCGACGAAATAATTACCTCCACAATGCGGTTTTTCTTTTCTTCCATTACGCTGCGCATAACCATGGAACCATACATGAAAACAAAGAAATAGATGATGAATCCCATGGCGTAACTGGCAATGAATGCCACTTCAGAAGAACTTTGTGTGGCCTCGCCGGTTTCCGATATTTTCAGGGTATTTAGTTTTACCGAAGTTTGGGTTGCTGCGAGGCGTTCGTCCAAATCGGGGATGCCTGCTTCGTCAATAACTTTCTGGCGTTTGTCTTTTTCGATGAACTGGCTCAGCCGGCGTTGAATTTTTTCGGTCAATTCAATGGGCACCTGCTTTGCAGAAATAAGTTGTGCTGTTCCGGCCGAATAAATATTTTCAGGAATGTACAACAATGCATAAAACTCGCTGTTTTTCAGGTCCGATTTCAACTCATTGTACTTTTCTTTCGGAATAAAATGAAATTTGGTGTATTCGTCCTGTTCCAGTTCTCCGAGGAAAAGTGTCGATTCATCGAAAACTGCAATGGTGCGCTCCTGTTTATCGTTGTTTATCGATAACAGGATGATGAGGGCAAACATCCCCACAAAAAGTAACGGCACCAGCAGTGTGAGTATAATAAACGATTTTTTCTTAACCCGTTTTAAGTATTCTTGTTTTAGTATCAGAATTGTTTTGTTCATTTTCCTTTGGTTTATTATTTATCTTCCTCAACTGCTTTAATGAAAACATCATTCATACTGGGGATTATTTCTTCGAAGGCCACAATTTCGGCAACCGGAATTAATGCCTGCAACAACTCGTTGCTGGTTCCGCCTTTTAAATGCTGAATGCGTATCCGGTTTGCTTTTTCATTTTCGGTGTGTTCCAGAATTTTGACCTGGTTACCCAGCGTTTGGTCCACTTTTTTGAAATCGCCTTTGTACTTCACTTCAAAAATGTTCGATTTGTATTTTTCGCGTATTTCGTGGGTTGGGCCATCCACAATTTTTATTGATTTGTTAATGAGTGCGATGTGGTCGCAAAGTTCTTCTACCGAGCCCATATTGTGGGTAGAGAAAATGATGGTGGCCCCTTCGTCGCGCAATTGCAGAATTTCCCTTTTCAGCAGATTGGCATTTATGGGGTCGAAGCCACTGAAAGGTTCGTCGAAGATAAGCAACTTTGGCTCGTGCACAACGGTTGTAATAAACTGCACTTTTTGCTGCATTCCTTTCGAGAGCTCTTCAATTTTCTTGTTCCACCAGTCCATGATGTCAAACCTGGTGAACCATTTTTTCAGGTTGGCCACGGCCTCTTTCCGGCTGAGTCCTTTTAACCGGGCCAGGTAAATGGCTTGTTCGCCAATTTTCATTTTGGGGTAGAGGCCCCGTTCCTCGGGAAGGTAGCCAATGTGTGCCACATCGGATGCCCGCATGCGCCTTCCCTGCAAACGAACCTCGCCGGTGTCGGGAGCAGTAATTTGGTTGATTATTCTGATAAGGGTAGTTTTTCCCGCCCCGTTGGGCCCCAGTAAACCAAATATACTTTGTTCTCCTACTGAAATGCTCACATCGGTAAGTGCCCGGGTGCCGGCAAAAACTTTGGTAACATTGTTCGCGCTGAATAATTCCATTCCTTGTTATTTTTTTGATGGGTACAATTTATGAACTGTTTGTTACAACGTAAGCTTTATTTACTGGAAAAATAACCAGACTTATCGAAAAAATTAAACTGTTCTTCTGAAAGCAACCTGGGCCGGCGGCAAGCGCTACACACCCATTGATGTGGAAGCTTCAAAAAATAACGATGACGGTGCTTTTAATACTGTTTCCATGGATGAACTCGCGTATTCAAAACAATTTCCGGGTTATTTAAAAGCGGATGTAAAAATCGGTTACTGCCTCGATGGCAAAAAGGTTTCGCAGGTTTGGGAGTTTTACGTGGAAAATGTAACCAACCACAAAAATCCGCTCAACCAGACATTTGATTCCAACACCGTTGAAGTTGAAACGGTTTACCAACTGGGAATTTTTTCGCTGTTTAATTATAAGTTCTATTTTTAATATGAATATTTACAACTTTAGTAATAACAGATTTCCTTTCCGAATGGACGAGACAAGAAAATTACGGTGTTCAAAGAATCTTGATAAGATTATAATGTTTCAGATTTATACAATTTTCTGTTTTTTTTATCTTTACTGAAAATTAAGATACCACACAGGTGTTATGAATATACGATTTACAGGTCACGAAACTTTTGTTGTCAGGACTTTTTGGCCTAAAAAAGGGTTTGATTTTATTAACAGTAGTGGAAGTTTCAGCAATGAAAGTGCAGTGGTCGATTTAGGTGTTGGAAAAAACATGGTAGCGTCCATAAGCTTTTGGATGAAAGCTTTAGGACTTTACGACGGAAAGAAAAAGGAACTAACTGATTTTGCAAAGAATTTACTTTCGGACGATGGATTAGATCCTTTCCTCGAAGACATTGGTTCAATCTGGTTATTACATTATTATTTGCTGAAAACAAATTATGCCTCCATCTACCACTTAATATTTAATGAATTTCGAAAGGAAAGGGCGGTTTTCAACAAAAGTCAACTGAAAGCATTTATTAAGCGAAAGTATGCTGAAATGGATGACAACACATTAAATGTAAATACGATTGATAAAGACATTTCTGTTTTTGCACGTTTGTATGAAAAAGTAGATTACCAAAATGTATCGAAAGATTTTGAGGAAGAAATCAATAGTTTAATGATTGAGTTGGAATTAATTTCCACCACCGTTGAAGATGAAATAAAAGAAGGAACCAATAGAAGAGAAAAAGTCAAATGGTTTCATTTGCATGGCGAAAGCAGGAATTCTTTACCACCAGCAATTTTGCTTTTTACCATATTGGATAATTTCAAGGAATCCAGAAACATCGCAGTCAAGCGGTTAGAAATAGAACCGAATAGCCCTGGATTAATTTTTCTGCTTAGTAAAGACGGGCTGTATAAAAAACTCAAAGAAATTGAAAAAGAATTTTCGGAAATTATTGTTTCTGAAACTGCAGGTAATTTGGTTTTGGTATTGCCGGAAGGTCTAAACAAATGGGAAATTTTAAGAAATTACTATGCAACCTAAATATTATTCTCCTTCCATAAATATTCTCCGCGATGCCAACAGTCACCTTGATTACATTCCGACAAGAAATGGTGAAAAAGCATTTCAAAAAATAGTTTCGGCATTTGAAGAAAATGGAAGAAAGTCGTTTAATATTATCGGTGCTTACGGAACAGGAAAGTCTGCATTTATCCTGGCTCTGGAAAAAGTACTGAATAAAAAAGCCGATTATTTTATTAATCCCCTTGACGGTTTTATTGATTCTTTTGATCCAGTTTTTATAGTTGGAAGTTACACTTCTTTTAAAGAAGAATTTTGCGATACTTTAGGAATTAAGACCAATGAAAACATTTTTGAAAACCTAAAATCTGTCACCGAAAAAAAGAAAAAAGCCCGGATTGGCCAGTTGATTGTTGTTGATGAATTTGGAAAGTTTCTTGAATATGCCGCAAAAGAAAGCCCCGAAAAAGAGTTGTACTTTATTCAGCAGTTAGCAGAATTTGTGAACACACCGGATTTGCCAATCCTTTTTATTACCACCTTGCATCAACCTTTTGAAGATTATGCACTGGCTTTAACCAAACCACAGAAAAATGAATGGGATAAAGTTAAAGGACGCTTAACCGAGGTTTCTTTTAATGAACCTGTTGAACAACTTCTGTTTTTAGCATCTGAACGAATCAGCGATAAAAAATATCCTTGTCACATCTCCGTGAAAAAACAAAAACAGTTATTCGATTCCATAAAAAAGGCGGATGTGTTTCCCATGAGGGATTACTTTTCTTTTGATTTTGCCCGGAAACTTTTTCCATTAGATATTTTATCTGCTTCTGTTGTAACTGTTGCGTTCCAACGATATGGGCAAAATGAACGGTCTCTCTTCTCTCTACTTGAGTCTGAAGATTATTTGGGCATTAACGATTTTAAAAGTGGTAAGGAATATTATAATGTTGCTCGTATATACGACTATCTAAAACATAATTTTCACAGCTTATTAAATTCAAGATATAATCAGGATTCTGCACATTGGAAATCAATTGATGAAGCCTTGCAAAGAGCCGAGACTATATTTGAAAAAGATTTTGATGATGCTGCCCAGCTAATTAAAACAATTGGATTAATCTCTGTTCTTGGAAGGCAGGGACAGAAAGTAACCAAATTTTTTTTAACCACTTATGCAAATGTCGCCTTAAATGTTACTGATGCAAGCCCATTAATTGATATCCTGGAAACAAAACAAATTATCCGGTTTAGGGAATATAGTCAACGATATGTTCTTTTTAAAGGAACCGATTTTGACATCAACCTGGAATTAGAACTGGCAGAAGGGCAGGTGACAAAAGATTTTTCAATTATTAATTTAAATTGAAAGAACCTACAATGAGGGACGAAGTATTTGCGAATATTAGTAAAATAATCGAAAGAGACAGTAAAACTACCACTTACAAGTTTGCATTACTTCGAGGTGTAATTGATATAATTCAGGACAATTCTCCATACATCGATTTTAAACATAACAGAGCATATTTTCCAATAGGTTTGCTTGTTGAAAAATGGTTGTTATACTATTATCCAATTTTGGAAGCCAACGATAATATTCCACAAATCAATGGAGTAGCAAAACTTGCATTTGAAACTCAGTTTAAAAAACTCATTAAAGAATATAGAAATATCGGGGGATTATCTGCTTTTTATAATGATTTAAAAAGCAAAGGACTACCGCCAAATCTTATCCCAGAATTTTTTGATTTAGCAAAGAAAATTAAAAATACAATTATACGGATGCCCATGAAATACATAGGGCGTTCAATAAGTGATGAATATTATTCGATATTCCAATTTGAACCAAAATCAAAAGGGGGAAAGTCCGATTTAATTGATATTGAATACTTAATAACCAATTTTGGAAACTTTTCAATTCCAATCGAATACTATGACGCTTTTCGTATACTTGGAAGTTTTATAAATGGCCAAGATTCAATATTATTTAAATGGGCAGAGTTCTCAGTTAAAGCTTCAGGAAATAATATATCTATTGAAAAAGTGATTGGTGAAGTATTAAAAAATCCAATTACCGATAGAGATATAAAAGAATCGAAAAGAATTTTCGAAACCATTTTGAACAAAGAAGGAAAAGTTTATTGTGTCTGGACAGGAGATCCAATTTCAAATTATCAAGTTGACCATTTAATACCTTTTTCAATTTGGAAAAATAATGATTTATGGAATTTACTTCCCTCAAAAGCAACAATCAATAATCAGAAAAGAGACAAAATCCCCTCTACTCATTTGATTGAGAAAAGGAAAGATTTAATTATTCATTATTGGGAGTTGTTAAATAAAAATCAATTTGAAAGATTTCAAAAAGAAATTCAAATATCACTTCTTGGAAATAATTCTAATACAAATTGGCAAGAAAATGCATTTGCCCATCTTCAAGATAGTTGCAGATATCTCATAAATAATCGGGGATACATAGAATGGAAAATCTAAAATCTAATCCATATAATCACTTAACAGCCAAAGAACGAGAAAAGCTTTCTTTCCCTGCCAGAATTTTATTAAACCAAAACAAAATAAAAGGCAGAGTACTTGATTTTGGCTGTGGGTTTGGAAAAGACGTTGAGGTGCTGAAATCGAAAGGGATTGAAATTACGGGCTACGATAAGCATTATTTTTCGGAATATCCAACTGGTAAATTTGATACAGTTTTATGTTTTTATGTCTTAAATGTTTTACTTCCCGAAGAACAAACCGATGTTTTGATAAAAGTTTCGCGATTGCTTAAACCAACGGGAAAAGCCTATTTTGCAGTAAGAAGAGATATCAAATATGAAGGATTTAGAACTCACAAAATTTACAAGAAACCAACTTACCAATGCATCGTTAAACTGGGTTACAAATCCATTTTTAGAAATGAAAATGTTGAGATTTAT